>JBPYEF010000180.1:0-8151 GCA_051985875.1 Hyphomicrobiaceae bacterium | reverse complement strand
AGCTGCCGACCGCCGTACGGGCGGCTAGCGCGCTTGGCGTTTTTCGCGAAATGGATTCCGCGGGCATCTATGTCGGGTTCATGGCCGGCGTGCTGCAGGTCAATCCCAATCGCGCCGAAGCGCTGATCACCAAGATGTTTCCGATGCCGCCGGAAGATCAGGTCGCCATCGTCCGCGCCATCGCCTACAGCGATCTGCCCGATTGGAAAGGCCTGATGTTGAAGTTCGCGGAGCGCATGCCCGCGCGCAAGGGCCTGATCGACCGCTTCGTCAACGACAAGCTGCCGAATATCAAGCAGATGGCGCTCGACACCGGGGCATCACCGCTCGACACCCTGTGGGGTATTTACTTTGCGACCGGGTCCTACGATCCGGTGCTGAGGATGGTGTCGATCCTCGCCTGGGCCAAGGATCAGGAGAACGTCGAACGGTTGACGGTCGGCAGCATGGCCAAGTTGTCGCTGGCGACCAATGCCTCGCGCGACAAGGAGCTGCTCGACCTGCTCAAAGTATCCCTCAACAGCGAGACGGGCAGTACACGTGCGGTGTTGCAGGAGGTCATCGACGCGGCCGAGACGTTCGAGTTCGGCAAGGTGCGCAAGGATGCCATGGCGGCCATCGAGAAGCTGAAGGCGAAGGGCCCCGCGTCCGCGCGCAGCTATCAGTGGTGGGGCCAGATTGGCCAGGCGGCATTGGCGGTCGGCTGCGTCGCGGCGAGCGTGATGGGCCAGGTCGAGGTCGGGATACCCTGCGTCGTCGGCGGTGCCGTCTCGGGCGCGGCGCTCAAGGCCCTGGCACCCTAGAGACCCATTCGACCGAGCTTGGGCGCGCTGCGCGGGCATGTGCAACCGCCGCTCGCGGGTCAACAGTGGTTACCGCAGTGCGTATCGTGGGGCGCGTGCCCGAGGCGCCGGCCGGCACGCGCACAAGCTCGGGCCTGATCGAGCTCGGGACCGCGTGCACGCAAGGCAGCGGCAACGCAGGGTCAGTGCTCAGACGACCGTTCGATAGCGCGACGCACAGACGTCGATGACTTCTCCTGCGGGAACCGACCACCAGCGATCGGAAAAGATTTCGACCTCGGCCGCTCCCGTGTACCCTGCCTCCTCGATCCAGGCGCGGATCTTGCGCAGCTCGATGATGCCATCACCCATCATCCCGCGGTCGTTCAGCAGATCGCGCGTTGGCACGAGCCAATCGCACACGTGAAAGGCAAGCAATCGCTCGCGCCCGGCGCGTTGGATCTGTGCCTCGAGCTGCGGGTCCCACCAGGTATGATACACGTCCACCGCGACCCCGAGTGCGCCGCTGCGCGATGGGTCGAGCGCATCGCAAATATCCAGGGCATGGCTGAGCGTATTGATGCAGGCCCGGTCGGCAGCCTGCATTGGATGCAACGGCTCGATCGCCAATGGCATGGCGAGTCGGCGCGCGTACTCCAGGGTTGCGGCAATTCCTTCGTAGGCCTGCGCACGGGCGCGCGCGATATCCTTCGACTTGGGGCTGCCGGCGAGCGCCCCCGGAAGTGAGCCGACCACCAGCACGAGGCATGGCGCGTCGAGCTCCTTTGCCTCGTCGACCGCAACACGATTGTCCGCCAGCGCGGCTGCCAGTCCGGCCGGGTCGGCGGCGGGAAAGAACCCTCCGCGGCAGTAGCCCGACGTCCTGAGCCCGGCATCGGCGAGCCTACGCACGGTTGCCGCAAGCCCGGCGCCGTGCACTTGATCGCGCCACGGACAGAGCAGCGACACGCCGCGCCGGGCACAGCAGTCGATGATCTCGGGCAGAGCGAGCTGCTTGGCCAGCGTGGCGGTGTTGATCGACAAGTGCCCAAGGTCGCCGGCAAAGTCGCGCATCACGTAAGCCCATAGAGCGCAAGCACGCCGCGCATGCGGCGGTGGGCAAGCTCGGGATCGCGCAGCAGGCCGGCACGGTCAGCACGGCGGAAAAGCTCGGCCAGGTGCGGAAGCGAGCGCGCGCTTTGCTGGCCGCCGACCATGATGAAGTGATCCTGCAGGCCCGTCAGGTATGCCATGAAGACGATACCGGTCTTGTAGAACCGCGTCGGCGCCTCGAAGATGTGGCGCGCCAGGGGCACGGTCGTCTCGAGAATGGCGTCGAATGAGGAGCGGTCCTCGGCGGCGAGCGCGGAGAGGGCCGCCGCGGCGGCCGGGGCGATGGCGTCGAAGATGCCGAGCAGGGCGTCGCTGTGGCCCTGATCGTCGCCGCCGATCAATTCGGCGTAATGGAAATCGTCACCCGTATACATGCGCACCCCCTGCGGGAGCCGGCGGCGCATGTCGCATTCTATCGCCCGGTCGAGTAGCGATACTTTGATGCCGTCGACCTTGTCGCTATGAGCGGCAATGATACCGAGGACGGTGTCGATGGCCTGATCGCGGTCGCGGTGACCCCAGTATCCCGCGAGAGCCGGGTCGAACATCTCGCCGAGCCAGTGGATGATGACGGGTTCGCGCGCCTGCTCGAGCACGCGCCGATACACGCGCTCGTAATCGCTCGGCGACCCGGCAATGCGCGCCAGCGCCCGGCTGGCCATGACGATCAGCCTGCCGCCGGCCGCCTCGATCGCCTCCATCTGCTGCTCGTAAGCGCCGATGATTTCCGCGACCGAACGCACGGCCGCGAGGTCGAGTTGGTCCGTGCCGCATCCCGAGGCGATACGCGCCGGCCGGCCCGCTTGCGCCGACCAGCGTTTGCTGGCCGCCACCGAACGCCGGATCAGCGCGAGCGACATCGGCCAGTCGAGGCCCGTCCCCCGCTGTGCCGTGTCCATGCCCTCGGCCACGCCGAGGCCGAGGTTCCACAGATACTCCCGGTGCGCGATCGTCCTGTCCCAGTCGATGCTGCAGTCGCTCGAGGGAACGTTGGCCGCGCGGGCGTCGGCGACAACGTGTGCCGCTGCGTACGCGATGCGCGGGAAAGTACGCACCGATTGCAGCGGATAGCTCGTGGGCTCAGAGAGGATGAAGCTGCTGAGCGCGCCGTCGGCGTGCGGCAGCTCGAGCCGAAGATGGGAAAGCAGGGGTGCGTGCATGCTCTGGCCTCGGCTAAACCTGCAGGCTCGGGACGTCGATCCAGCGCCGCTCCTTCCAGCTCTGGATAGCGCACGCGACCAATTGCACGCCCTTTGCACCTTCGAGCAGGTCCCAGGTGTAGGGCTCGCCATCGAGCACGTGGCGGATGAACGCCTCCCATTGCACCTTGAAGGCGTTATCGTAGGTTTCGGTGCTCGGGAGGAGTTGCCAGTCGGCATAGAAATCCACCGGTTGTGTGACGTCGGGGTTCCATACCGGCCGCGGAGTCGCCATGCGCTGCTGAACGCGCACCTGCTGCAGGCCGGCAACCGCCGAGCCGTGCGTGCCATCGACATGCAGCGTCAGCAGATCGTCGCGTCGGACGCGCGTCGCCCACGAGCAGTTGAAATGCGCGACGATGTCGCCGTCGAGCTGGAACGTGGCGTAGGCGGCGTCGTCTGCGCTGGCCGTGTAGCGCCTCCCGCTCTCGTCGATGCGCTCGTGGATGTGCCGAGCCCCCAGGCAGGAGACGGCGATCACCTTGCCGAAGAGGTTGTCGAGCACGTAGCGCCAGTGGCAGAGCATGTCGAGGATCATGCCGCCGCCATCCTCGGCGCGGTAGTTCCACGAGGGACGCTGCGCCGGCTGCAGATCGCCCTCGAATACCCAATAGCCGAACTCGCCGCGCACGGCGAAAATGCGGCCAAAGAAACCGGACGCGATCAGCATCTGCAACTTACGCAGCCCGGGCAGGAACAGCTTGTCCTGGACGACGCCGTGCCGGATCCCGGCGGCCTTGGCCTGACGCACCACCGCCAATGCATCGTGCAAATTGGCGGCGACCGGCTTCTCGCAGTAGACGTGCTTGCGGGCGGCAATGGCCTTGGCGAGGAGTTTCGGCCGCATCTGCGTCGTCGCCGCATCGAAGAAGATCGGCGCCTCGCCGTCGCCCAGCGCCGCGTCCAGATCGGTGGTGAAGCGGGCAATGCCGTGCGTCCTGGCGAGCGCGGCGAGCTTTGCCTCGTTGCGCCCGACCAGGATCGGCTCGGGCATGACGCGTGTGCCGTCCTTGAGCACGACCCCTCCCTGATCGCGGATGGCGACCAGGGAGCGGGCGAGATGTTGATGCGTGCCCATGCGGCCGGTCACGCCGTTCATGACGATACCGATGCGCTTCTCAGCCATGCAATTTCTCCAGCGCGAGGCAGCGAGTTACCTATACGGCCGGCGCGCTGTCAAACGCGGACATGGCCTTGAGCATGTCGCGCGGGTAGCCGCGGGCGCGCCGCGGCGTTTTTGCCCGCCTCAAGCCGGCTGCGAACACGCATCGCCGTCGCACGGCCGGTCGGCGATCAGCTTGTTGCACGGCGCCGGCTGCGTTGCCGTTAGCGCTCTATCCGCTTTGCTCGTGCGCGCGCAGCATATCTACGCATTTTTCCGCGATCATGATGGTCGGGGCGTTGGTGTTGCCGCCGATCAGGGTCGGCATCGCCGATGCGTCGGCAACATAGAGCCGATCCAGGCCGCGTACCCTGAGCGTCGGATCGAGCACCGCATTGGGGTCATCGGCGGCGCCCATGCGGCAGGTGCCGACCGGGTGGTAGATCGTGTCGGCGCGTTGTCGGATGTGCTGACGCAGCGCATCCGCATCGGCGCGCGCCGCGCCGTAGATCTCGCTTGGCGCCAGCTCGGCCAGCGGCGGCGCTTCGACGATGCGGCGGGCAAGCTGCACACCCTTGAGCAGCAGCGCGAGATCGTCGGGTGCCGACAGAAATGCCGGGTCGATGCGCGGCGGGCTCAAGGCGTCGGCGTCGACGAGGCCGACCGTGCCGCGGCTTTTCGGCCGCAGTACGCAGGTGTGCAGGCTCAGCCCGGTGCAGAAATGGCGCTTGCGCGCATGGTCGTCGACCAGCCCGACCACGAAATGCAGCTGCAGATCCGGGCGCGGCAGTGCCGGGTCGCTGGTGATGAAGCCGCCAGCCTCGGCGAAGTTCGAGGTCAGCAGACCCACCCGCCGGCGGTACCAGCGCACGATTTCGCGCGGCAGCCGCATTAGCCCGGAGGGCGTCAAGCCGAACAGGTGCGGGCTGCGGACGCGGTAGTTCAACGTGAAATCCACATGGTCCTGTAGATTGCGTCCGACGCCCGGCAACGCGTGCAGCACGGCAATGCCGTGGCGCTGCAGCTCATCGCCCGGCCCGACGCCCGAAAGCATCAGCAGCTGGGGCGATTGGAAACTGCCGGCCGCGAGAATGACGGCCTTGCGCGCGGCAATCACCTCCTCGCCGCCGCCTCGGCGACAGACGACGCCGGTGGCGCGGCGACCCGAGAAGGTGATCTTCAGTGCCCGCGTGCCGGTGGCGATGCGCAGATTCCCGCGCCGGCGGGTTGCGGCGGGCAGATAGGCGCGCGCCGAACTCCAGCGCTCGCCACCTTTCTGCGTCACTTGGTAGAGCCCGACCCCTTCCTGCGCCGCGCCATTGAAGTCGTTGTTGCGCCGCAGCCCCAGATGTTCGCAGGCCTTCAGGAAATTGGCATTCAGCGGATTGGGGCTGACGAGATCGCAGACATTCAGCGGGCCGTCGCTGCCGTGCAGTGTTCCCCCGAAGCGCTCATTGCCTTCCGCGCGCTTGAAGTAGGGGAGCACGTCGGCAAACGACCAGCCGCTGGCGCCAAGGGCGGCCCAGTCGTCGTAGTCGCCCTGATGGCCGCGAATGTAGATCATGGCATTGAGGCCCGAGGAGCCGCCGAGCATGCGCCCCCGCGGCTGGTAGCCGCGCCGACCGTTGAGGCCCGGCTGCGGCTCGGTCAAAAACGCCCAGTTGCGCCACTTCCCCGGCACCAGGATCGCCGTGGCGAAGGGTACGCGGCAGACCACGTGCGCATCGTCGGGCCCGGCTTCGATCAGGCACACCGTGGTCGCAGGCTCGGCGCTGAGCCGTCCTGCGAGCACGCAGCCCGCCGACCCGCCACCGACGATCAGGTAGTCGAACTCCATGCATTGCCCCCAACATCTGCTAGCGCGCCGCCGCGTTCACCCGTGCTCGCGCAGCGGTTCCACGACCTCGAAGGCCAGCGTGAACTCGTCGAGTAGGCTGAACAGCTCGGCAAGCTTCGGCGCGCTGCCGGCAATCGCAAGCAGCCCCTGCTGCATGGCATCGGCAAGGGCGAGCTCACGCAGGACGAGGCGGTTGAGCGTGCCGCGCTCGAGGGTCACGGTCGCATCCGCGTCCGCCGCTTGGCGGTCGGCGAGATAGGTAACGGCGCAGTTGTCGAGCGTCAGCGCGTATTGCTGGCCGGTATCGGGAAAGCGCCAGTTGATGACGATCTTGCAGCCTTCGGCCTTGGCAGCGTTCAGGCGCGCGCCGAGCACATCGAAGAACAGATCGAGACTGAGCTCGCGCACGATGTCGGCGGCGGCGCGCGTAGTGCGCGGGGCGGCGATGCGCCCGGTGCGCAGCTCGTGGGCCCCGAGCAGATAGGCGTTGCGCCAGGTCGCGGACTCCGCCTGGTAGCCGAGCTGCTCGAGTGCGTCGGCGGCCAACGCGCGTGCCGCGGCATTGTCGGGTTCGGCGAATACCACCTGGCTCATGACGTCGGCGACCCAGCGGTACTCGCCGGCGGCGAAGTCCGCACGCGCGCGCGCGATCACCGCCTCGGCGCCGCCCATGTAGGCGAGCGACTTTTTGCTCCGCTCGCGCGCCGGGAGGGGATTGAGATTGGCCGGATTGGCGTCGTACCAGCCGAGGTAGCGCTGGTAGACCGCCTTGGTGTTGTGGCTCAGCGTTCCGTAGTAGCCGCGCAGGTGCCACTCGCGTGCGAGGCTGTCGGGAAAGCGCAGCCGCTCGGCGATTTCTGCGGGCCGCCAGCCCTGGCTCATCCGTCGCAACGTTTGGTCGTGCAGATACTTGTAGGCGTCGCGCTGCTTGGCGAGGTAGTCGAGCAGGCGCGCGTTGCCCCACACCGGCCAGTGATGCTGCGCAAACACCACATCGGCATTGATAGCGAAGCGGTCGCGCGCCTCGTTCAGATATTTGGCCCAGGCGTTGGCATCGCGCACCTGTGCGCCGCGGATGGGATAGATGTTATGCAGATTGTGCGTAGCGTTCTCGGCCAGGTTCAGTGCACGCAAGGCCGGATAGAACATGTGCATTTCGCAGGGCGCTTCGGTGTCGGGCGTGAGCTGGAAGACGATGTCAATGCCGTCGATGCGCAGCTCCTCGAGCGGCTGCTTGATGGTCTGCGTGGGCGCGATCAGCGTCACCGTACCGCGCGAGGTCACCTTGCCGAGCCCGGCGTCGACCTGGCCGCGCGGACCCTTCGGCAGCGTACCTCCGAATTGGAACATCGCCCGCCGCAGCATCGGCGTCCCGGCCAGCACGTTCTCCTTCGTAACCTCCTCCATGAAACGGTCGGGGGCGAGGATCGCCACATTGCCGGCGGCGACATCGGCGGCGTCGACAACGCCGCGCACGCCGCCGAAGTGATCAACGTGCGAGTGGCTGTAGATCACGGCCGTCACCGGCCGCTTGCCGCGGTGCGCGGAGTAGAGCGCGAGCGCCGCGGCAGCCGTCTCCGTAGAGATCAGAGGATCGATGACGATGATGCCGCGGTCGCCCTCGATGATCGTCATATTGGAGATGTCGAAGCCGCGCACCTGATAGATGCGCTCGCACACCCGGAACAGCCCGTTGTGCATGTTGAGTCGCGCTTGCCGCCACAGGCTTGGGTTGACCGTATCGGGCGCCTCGGCGTGCGACAGAAACGCGTAATCCCTGAGGCTGTAGACGACGCGGCCATCGGCGTGCGTGCATTCGACCTCCGGCAGCGTGGCGATGAAGCCGCGCGCCGCGTCCTCGAAATCCTGCCCGTCGTCGAAGCGCAGCGTGCTGCGGACGGTCTGCTGGTGGGCGCAGGTGCTCGGCGTTGCCGCCTTGCCGGCGGAGCTGTCGGCCATGTCATCTCCTCTCGCAATCGCTGCGACGCCAACGCCGCTTGCTTGCGGCGCTGGCGACCGAGCCTGGCGCCACCGGGATGCCATGCCGTGGCCGCCGATCCTCGGGCGATGGGGATCGGCAGTTCGCTGCTCGCCGGCAACGGCAATCGCGCGCGCCGC
>JBPYEF010000179.1:0-4260 GCA_051985875.1 Hyphomicrobiaceae bacterium | reverse complement strand
AGTGCACTCATTCCACATGTACGCATGTATTCCTCCCCAATGGCTGCATTTTCAGGAGCGCAAATCTGGCGCGCCAGGGTCGATGAAGACAGACACTACTCCTTCGCCGTGGCGCTATGAAGCCGCGCGCCACTGCGCTGTTGGGTTGCCAGATCTGCCACAGCCTACGATTGCGCACCACGCCTCGCGGGCAGGCGCCTCTCGATTTCGCCGGGTGGTCCGGTTGCCCTCGATAGCGGCCCCGTCGATCAACCCTGCCGCGCAGTTGGCTGCGCGGCGTACTTTGCTGCTTTGAAATCTACGCGGCGGGCACGTACTCGACTGCCCCGGTAAGCGGGTCCACGACGGCGTAGCCAGCTCCCCAGGTTCTTGACGACGCTCGCGTCGGAGCGGCTGAGCCGTTGTCTCGCGGTTTTCTGTGCCTCTTGACTCGGTTCCGGTACCAATTAAATTATGACTGACCAGCCAGTCATATTTTGGAAACATGCGATGCCCAAACTGGCGAGACCCAAGAAAATCGCAGGAGGGGCGGCGAACCGGCCTGTTGCCGCCGTGCGTCGGCGGCCTGCCGCCGACAACCGCTCGCAAAAGGCCGCGGCAAGGCGCGAGGCGATCCTGGCGGCGGCGCTCGATGAGTTCTCGGCGCGGGGCTTTGCGGAAGCGCGGCTCGACGACGTGGCGCGCAAGGCGGGCGTCGCCAAGGGAACGATTTATCTTCACTTCGCCGACAAGGAGGCGCTGTTCCAGGAACTGGTGCGCACCATGATCAGCCCGCTGGTCGCGGCACTGGTGGACTTTCGTGCTGCCGACCGGCCGATCCGTGCGGTGCTAGAGCAGGTTGCGGAACTGTTCGTCGGCAGCGTCGGCACGCGCCGCCGCGAAGTGGCACAGCTTGTTTTATCTGAGGGGCAGCGCTTTCCGGAACTCGCCGAATTCTATTACCGCGAAGTCGTCGAGCGCGCCATGACAGCGATGCGCACAATGTTGGAGCGGGCGATCGCCCGAGGCGAGATCCCGAACGCCGCGCTCGCACACTTTCCCCAGCTCGTGGTCGCGCCCGGCATCCTCTCGATCATCTGGGTCGGCCTGTTCGATCGTTTCCAGCATCTCGACGTCGCCGCGATGATGCGGACCCACATTGCAATCCTGCTCGGGCAGAGGAGTGCATCGTGACCGTCCCCGCCCTACAGATTCATGATGAGCCTGTTCGCCAGGCCGCGCAGCCTGCCGAGGCGCGGCAGAACCGCGACGCCCGGGTTGACGAGAAGAGGCCGGCCGAGAAAGGCCCGCCGAGGCAACGGCCGGACAGCGGTGCGGCGGGATCGCATTCAGGCGTGAAACGGCGACTGCTCGTCGTTGTGCTGCTGCTCGTCGCGGCGGGCGGCGGCGGGTTTGCGTGGTGGAAGTACACCCATCGCAACGACGCGCCGGCCGAACTCATTCTCCACGGCAACATCGATCTGCGCCAGGTGGCCCTGCCGTTCAACAATAACGAGCGCATCGCTGCGGTGCTGGTGCAGGAGGGCGATCTCGTGCGCAAGGGCGATCTCCTGGCGCGTCTCGACACCAGCCGCCTCGAGCCGCAGGTCGCGCAAGCGGTGGCGCAGGTTGCGGCGCAGCGCGCCATGGTGGCGCGGCTTCACAACGGTAGCCGTCCCGAGGAGATCGCCCAGGCCAAGGCCAATCTCCAGGCCGCTACGGCCAACGCCGTCAATGCGCGCAAAACCCTCGAGCGCAAGATCGCCTTGCTGCCGAGCGGCGGCGCGACGCAACAGGACGCCGATACCGCGCGGGCCAATGCGGGCGTCGCCGACGCACAGGTCGACGTCAATCAGAAGGCGCTCGATCTCGCGGTGCTCGGTCCGCGGCAGGAAGACATCGATCAGGCCGAATCCCAGTTGCGCGGCAACGAGGCCCAGCTTGCCTTCCTGCGCCAGCAGCTTGCAGACGCCGAACTGCACGCGCCGCTCGATGCCGTGGTGCGCTCGCGCCTCATGGAGCCGGGCGAGATGGCCTCGCCGCAGCGGCCGGTATTTTCGCTCGCCATCGTCGACCCGAAATGGGTCCGCGCCTACGTATCGGAGCCGGACCTCGCGCGGGCGCGCACCGGCATGCGTGCGTTCGTGACGGTTGACAGTTTCCGGGGCCGGCAATTCGACGGCTGGATCGGCTTCGTGTCGCCGGTCGCCGAGTTCACGCCCAAGAACGTCGAGACGACGGAACTGCGCACGAGCCTGCTCTACGAGGTGCGCGTGTTCGTCAACGATCCCAGCAATGAGCTTCCGCTCGGCATGCCGGCCACCGTGCGCCTCGCGCCGAACGCTGACCGGACGGAGCCGCGATGAAGGATTTCGTCACCCTGCCAATCGACGGCCGGGACATCCACAAGACCTTTCGGCGCGGCACCGGCGAGGTCGTGCGCGCCCTCGACGGCGTTTCGCTTCAGGCCCGTCACGGCACGCTGACAGCGCTGGTCGGTCCGGACGGCGCCGGCAAGACGACACTGATCCGCCTCGTCGCCGGGTTGATTGCGCCGGATTCAGGTTCGCTGCGTGTGCTCGAGATTGACGTCACCGCGAACCCGCAGGCCGTTCAGGAGCGCATCGGCTACATGCCGCAGAAGTTCGGCCTCTACGAGAACCTGAGCGTTCAGGAGAACCTTGACCTCTATGCCGACGTGCATGGTATCAGCGCGGGTGAGCGGCGGCGGCAATATCCGAGGCTTCTTGACATGACAGCCCTCGGGCCGTTCACGCGTCGTCTAGCGGGGCGGTTGTCGGGCGGCATGAAGCAGAAGCTCGGCCTTGCCTGTACGCTGGTGCGGTCGCCGGAACTCGTGCTGCTCGACGAGCCGACCATCGGCGTCGACCCGCTATCGCGCCGCGAGCTGTGGGACATCATTCTCAGTCTTGTCAGTGACGAGGGCCTGACAGTGCTCCTGAGCACGTCCTACCTCGACGAAGCCGAGCGCTGCGGGCACGTGATCGTGCTGCATGCCGGCCGCGTGCTAGCCCAAGGCGCACCGGAAGAGATTACCGCCGGGGCCGGCGAACGATCCTTCATTGTTGATCCGCCGCCGGGATACACCGCGCGCGGGCTGCAGGCTCGGCTCTTGGAAGAGCCCGGCGTTATCGACGCCGTCCCGGAAGCTGGCCGTGTGCGCATCGTGCGTGCGCCCGGCTCCGCAGACGACGAGCGTAGCGCACTTCTCGCCGACGCCAAGGTCGACCCGGTCGGCCCCCGGTTCGAGGACGCCTTCATGGTGGTGCTGCGGCAGGCGGTCGATGATCCACCGACTTCCGGCATGATGCCCGGCCACCCGATCACGCCAAGGTCGGACGCCCTCGCCGTCGAGGTGCGCGATCTCGTGCGAAAATTCGGGAACTTTACGGCGGTCGATCATGTGAGCTTCGACGTCAGGCGCGGCGAGATCTTCGGCCTGCTGGGTCCGAACGGCGCCGGCAAGACCACGACCTTCCGCATGCTGTGCGGGCTGCTGCCTGTCACGAGCGGGACCCTGCAGGTTGCGGGCGTGGACCTGCGCTATGTGCGAGCGTCGGCGCGCCAGCGCATCGGTTACGTGGCGCAGAAGTTCTCGCTCTATGGACAGCTTTCGGTGATCGAGAACCTGGAATTTTTTGCAAGCGCCTACGGCCTACGCGGACGGCGCAAGCAGGATCGCATTGCGTGGGCAATGCAGCGCTTCGAGCTTGAACGTCACGCCAGCCTGGCGAGCGGGCAACTCCCGGGCGGCTACAAGCAGCGGCTCGCCATGGCGGCAGCGCTGCTGCATGAGCCGGAAATCCTGTTCCTCGATGAGCCGACGAGCGGCGCCGATCCGCTGGCGCGGCGCGAGTTCTGGCAACGCATCACCGTACTTGCCGAGAGCGGCGTCACCGTGATCGTGACGACGCATTTCATGGAAGAGGCAGAATACTGTGATCGCGTTGTGATCCTCGATGCCGGTCGCATCCTGGCCCAGGGCGCGCCCGCCGAGGTGCGCGAGCGCGGCCGCAGTGACACCTGTCCCACACCTAGCATGGAGGATGCCTTCATCGCGATCGTCGAGGCGGCGCGCGGCTACGATCACGCGAGGGACGCCGCATGAGCATCTCGACCGAAGCGCGCCGCGACGGCGAGGCACGATCGCCGGGCAAGCCGCGGCGCATTTTGGCGCTGATTCGCAAGGAGAGTTACGAGGTCGTGCGTGATCCTAGCAGCGTCGCAATCGGCATTGCGATGCCGGTGGTACTGATCCTG
>JBPYEF010000178.1:0-11798 GCA_051985875.1 Hyphomicrobiaceae bacterium | reverse complement strand
GCGCGCCTGAAGCTGCCGATGCCGGTGCTGGCCATGGGCGGCGCGGTGAGCTACCCGCACGGTCGCGGACGCGGGCGCGACCCGGAGCAATCCCTGAGGCGCGTGGCCGTCGATGTTCGTGGCGAGGTTGTCGACGGATGCGGCCACTTCATCCCCGAAGAAGCGCCCGACCTTTTGGTTGCGCGCCTGCTTGCATTCTTTGGCGAGGAACGCGACGCCTAGCACGACCCGGGGTGCGCCGCGTCAGGGGCAGCCGGTGTGCGCTTTGCCGTCCATCTCCCGCCACCCAGCGGCTACACGTACCTGTCACGCGCGTAGCGATCTTTGACAACGCCGGCGCCTCAGTCCGGCGCGTCGCCTGTGCTTTCCGGGCGCTGGGCAAGCTCGTCTTGCAACGCCTGGCGCAGTTCGGTCTTGAGGATTTTGCCGTAGTTGTTCTTCGGCAGTACCGCCACGAAGCGATAGGCGCGCGGTCGCTTGTAGCGGGCGATGTTCGCAAGGCACAGCCGGTCGAGCGCCGACTCCAGAACGTCCTCGCCCTCGCGGCGGACGACGAAGGCAACCACCTCTTCGCCCCACTCGCCATGCGGCCGGCTGACCACCGCCACTTCCAACACGCCGGGGTGGGTCAATAGCACGTCCTCGATTTCGCGCGGATAGATATTGGACCCGCCGGAAATGATCATATCCTTGGAGCGGTCCTGGATGGTGAGAAAGCCGGCCTCGTCGAGCGACCCGACATCGCCGGTCCACAACCAACCATTGCGCAAGGTCCGCGCGGTCGCCCGCGCGTCGTTCCAATATCCCTGCATCACGCAATCGCTGCGCGTTGCGATCTCGCCGATCTCACCTGGGGGTAGCTCGTGGCCGGCCGCGTCGAGAATCGTGACGGCCACGCCGGTGCGCGCCACGCCGGCACTGCGCAGCCGCGCCTCGTACCGGGGATGGCTGGTGTTGGCATGCTCCGCTTTGTCGAGCCCGGTAATGGTCATCGGGCTCTCGCCCTGTCCGTAGAGATGATAGAGCTTCGGTCCGAACAGCGCGAGCGCACGTTTGAGATCCGACAGGTACATCGCCGCGCCGCCATAAATCATGGTTTTAAGGCCGCGCGTGTCGGCGTCGCCGGCGCCCCGATGGTTGATCAGGCGCGACACCATGGTGGGAGCCGCGAACATGGCGACGTTGCGGTGGGCGGCGAACGCATCAAGCACCCGCTGCGGATCGAAAGAGCCCGAAAGGACGACATTGCGCGCGCCGCGCGCGATGTGTGCGAGTGCGTACAGCCCAGAGCCGTGGGACAGCGGTGCGGCATGCACCATCGTGTCCTCGGGCCCGATGTGGTCGATGTCGGCGTAGTAGCAGTGGCACGCAAACAGCAAATTGCGATGCGTCAGGATCGCACCCTTTGGCCGGCCGGTGGTGCCACTGGTGTAGAACAGCCAGGCCTCGGCGTCGGCCTCGACCGCGGACGCCAGCGCCGGGGGTGCCGCCGCATGCGCCAGCAATGCCGCGAAATCGGCGCTGCCGATCGCCACGATCGGCGGCAGCGCGACCGATGCCTGACCATGGGCCGATAGCGCGTCGGCGATCTTCGCGCTTGCCAGGCATAGCTTCGCCTGCGAATCGCCGAGAATAAAGGCCATTTCCCGCGCATGCAGCCTGCTGTTGAGCGGGACGGCAGTCAGGCCGGCGCGCCAGATGCCATAGAGCGCCGGGAAGAACTCCGGGCAGTTCTCCATGGCAAGCGCCACGCGTTCACCGGGTCGCAGCGCGTGCCGCTGCCGCAGCGCGCCGCCGACGCGCTGCACCTGGCCTTCGAGCGCAGCATAGCTGCGCGCGCCCTCCTCCCACACCAGCGCGGTCTGATCGGGCATGCTCCGCGCGACCGCACGCAGCGTCAGCGAAAGATTCATCGGCCCGCTCCCGCTATTGCGCGCGCGAAACCCCTTGCCGGCAACGCAAAACACCTCATCGCCACATGCGGCGGGCGTCGCGGGCAACGCCGGTTCGCGTCTTACGCTCGCAATCCCCGCAACAGCCGAGGCGCCGCGTCGACCGATCCTTTCAATCGAGACCGCACCACAGGTCGATCAGCCGGCGATAGATGACGACCGCCTCGTCGATGCGCGCGCACGCGCACCATTCGTCGGTCTGGTGCGCCATGTGCGCTGGGCCCGGACCAAGGATGAGGGTTGGAACGTCGCCGAGTGCCGGCGTCAGCGCCGAAGCGTCGGTGAAGTAGGGCGCCGCCGCGATTGCCGGTTCGGTCTGCTGCAGCGCCGCGCACACCGCAAACACCTGGCGCATCCAGGGGTGCGCGGGATCGGTCCACACGCCGGCGACGTCGACGACCGGGGCCACCTCGACGCCGGCTCCGAGGTAGCTCGCGATCTGATCGCGCACCTGCGCGTGCGTCATTCCCGGAAGCGTGCGGATATCGATGCCGATCTCGGCGCGATCGGGCACGGAGTTGATGTTGGCACCACCGTGCATCGTACCGACGCTCAGCGTTGGCGCACCCATCACCGGATGCCGCGCGACGTTGAAGGCGAACTGCTCGAGCCGGCACACGGCGCGCGCCGCAGCATAGACCGCATTGACACCTTGCTCCGGCATGGAGCCGTGGGCGGTGGTGCCGCGTGTCGTCGCCCGCAGCCACAGCGCACCCTTGTGCCCACACAGTGGCTGGTTGGCGGTCGGTTCCGCGACGACGAGCGCGCCGGCCTCGCCGCGAATCCCGCGCCGCGCGATTTCGAATGCTCCTTCGCTTCCCGTCTCCTCGCCGGCGGTGATGTACAGCACCATCCCCGGCGTGCCCGCGAGATGCTCCGCACGCTGCAAGGCGGCGACAACGAAGGCGGCAATGCCGCTCTTCATGTCGGCTGCGCCGCGACCCCACAGGCGGCCGTCTTTCACCAGGCCGCCGTGGGGTGGCACACTCCAGCCCTGAGCCCCGAGCGGAACCGTATCCGTGTGGCCGGTGAACGCGATTGGCGGCCGGCTGCCGTTGCCGCCAATGCGCGCAACGAGGTTGGGACGCCCTGCCGCGAGCGGCAGCGTTTCGCACCGAAATCCGGCACCGGTCAGGAGACGCGCCAGATGTTCGGTGCATGGGGCCTCGCGGCCCGGCGGATTGATGGTGTCGAAGCGAACGAGCTCCGCGGCGAGATCGATGGCATGCAACGTCATATCGGCGTCGACCAGAGGTCGCCTTCAGAAAGCGACAGGCATGCCTTGCACCCATTAACGGTGAGCACACCCGGGAGCGCGCCTGGCGCCCCGCATGCTACGCGAACTGGCGTGCATGGGCAAAACCGCGGCTCGGCGATGGGCGTAACTGCGGGACGGGGTTCGCCCCCGCCTGCGACACGAACGCACTACCGCTCGCCGGCACCGGGCCGCATGCGCAGCGTGCGAAATCGCCGGCCAGGTCCGCTCGCGCAGGAAAGGCGAACCCTGCCCCCGAGCCGCCTTGGTTTCTGGCTAAGGGCGCGAGCCGACCAGGGTTGGGCGGACAGGATCAGCCGGGGGATCCCATGCGACCATCGCACGCCGCGACGCCGAAGAAAAAGGGGGTGAACTGGCTCGAGCTCGGATCCTCCGCGATCGATACCGGGGATCTGGCGACCGCCGAGCATTGCTTCAGAGAGGCGATCAAGGCCGACAAGAAGAATGCGCGCTGCCAGTTCTACCTGGCGATCGTGCTCGAGGCGCGCGAGCAATTTGGACCAGCCGCCGAGCACTTGACGCGGGCGCTGCACCTCGACCCGAACGATGCGGATGCGGCGCGCCGCCTGTCGTTGCTGATCAGCCGCCACGCGCTTCCCGTAGACACCGCCGTCGATACCGCAGGGTTGCGGGCGGCGCTCAATCACGACGCGTCATCCGCTTGGATCGTCGCCAAGCTCGCCCTTCATCATCTGATGGCGCTGGGGCCGCTCGCGCCCGTGTGCGAGGGCGCACGCCGCGAAGGCTGGGCGAAGGCGGCCGCGGCGCTGTGCGTTGCGCGAACTGGCGAGGCGCTGAAAGACGAGCTCCTGCTTGCGCTATTGCGAAGCAACGTCGTGCGCGATGCAGACGCAGAACAGTTGCTCACTGCGCTGCGGCGCGCCCTGCTGCTCGAGGTGGCGCCGGAGCGCCTGCTCGACCGGGACCTCGTGACGTTTGCGATCGCCATGCTGCAGCAGTGCCGGATGAATGAATACATCTGGTCGATCACCGATGCCGAGGAGACGCGCCTAGCCAGCTTTGCGTTTTCGGCTCCCGCCTTGCTCGCCGGCGACGTGCGGGAGGGCTGTCAGCTGCTTCCGGTGCTGCTGTACAAGAGCATGGGCGACATATTCGGGGAGCAAACACCCGAAGCGTTCGCCAAGGTTCGCCCCAAGGCCCTGCGCGAAGCGTTGCAGACCGCGGCGCTCGAGGAACGCGATCTGCAAGCCAGAGCGCAGAGCGTGGTCAGACTCGGGCAAATCACCGACACGCTGTCGCGCCAGGTAGCGCAGCAGTACGAGCGCAGCCCCTATCCGCGCTGGACGAGCTTGCGCAAGCCCACGCCGGGCGAGGAACGCAGGCTGCTCGGCAATTTCTTTGCGCCGGACCGGCTGAGCTTCTTCGACCGTCCGTACGACATCCTGATAGCCGGCTGCGGCACGGGGCACCAGGCGGTGTATGCCGCGCTCAATAGCCCGAATGCGCGCGTCACCGCGGTGGATCTTTCCGGCGCGGCGCTCGCGTATGCCGCGATGATGGCCGAGCGCTATGCTGCGCGGAACATTGCATTCCTGCAGGCCGACCTTCTCGAGCTCGCCCGCACCGAACAGTACAAGGCGCACTTTCAGGTCATCGAATGCCTCGGCGTCCTCCATCACATGGCGGACCCATTCCAAGGCTGGCGCTTGCTGCGCAATTGCCTGGCGCCGCAAGGCAAGATGCTGATTGGCCTCTACAGTGCCGCGGCGCGCCGCGTGATCACCGAACTGAAGCATGATCCGGCGTTCCCCGGCGCCGGCTGCGACGACAAGGCGCTGCGCACCTTCCGCCAGGATCTCATCGGCCGCACGCCGGCTGAGCTCGGCGGCGAGCTCAAACGGGGGCCCGACTTCTACACCGCCAGCGAATTTCGCGATCTCACCTGCCACGTCAGTGAACGGTGTGTGACCTTGGCGGAGATCGGTCGTTTTCTCGACGACGTCGGGCTGATCTTTAGAGGCTTCTGGATGGACGTTCGTGAGCTCGATAAGTTCCACCTTGCACATCCGAACGAGGCGTGGCCGGGGCGCCTGGAGGTTTGGCAGGAACACGAAGCTGCCCATCCGCATACTTTCGCCGCGATGTACACGTTCTGGTGCGAGGCAGCGTAAGCTGCTGCGGGAGCGCCGGCGCACCGCGCCGATCGCCGTTTGCCGGCAGCGGGAATTTGCCGACCTCGCAGCGCACGGGGCGGCGCCGGAGCGCCACCATTGCCAGCCGCGCACCGCGGCAGCCCCGCAAATACCCCAACCCGACGGGTTGGCCCCGGCACGGTCGTGCCCTCCGAACATGCAGAAGCGGGCCTTGCCGGCCGCACGGTCCAGGCAAGCCACGACAGCCTGCCATGCCCTCGCCAGGCTTGCGTCCGTCGTCGCAAAGCAAGACACTGCCGAACCGATGAACTGCTGAACGGCTGAGCAACGGCAGAGGCGAGCATGAAGCCCATGAAATTGGCCGCAGCCTTCGCGTGTCGGCAAGGCGCGCTCCTCGCTGGCCTGGTCGCGGCGCTGCTTGCGGGCGCGCTTCCCGGAGTGGCTCAGGAGAAGACCTTGAAGGTCGTCATGCACTCCGACCTCAAGGCACTGGACCCCGTCTGGAGTGGCGCCTACATCGTCCGCGATCACGGCTACCTGATCTACGACACGCTGTTTGCACTCGACGAGAATTTCCGGGTGCAGCCGCAAATGGTCCAGTCCTGGCAGCAAAGCGATGATGGACTGGTCACGACCATCACCCTGCGCGAAGGGCTCCTGTGGAGCGATGGCACGCCCGTGACCGCGGAGGATTGCGTCGCCTCGCTGAAGCGGTGGCAGGCACGCGATGCCATGGGCCAGAAGCTTGCCGATTTCCTCAGCGAATATCGGGTTATCGACGCACGCACCTTCGCCATCGTCTTGAAGCAGCGATTTGGCCCATTGCTCGAGGCGCTGGGCAAGCCCAGTGTCGTCGTCCCGTTCATCATGCCAAAGCGTGTGGCCGAGACCGATCCGTTCCAGCAGATCAGCGACTACACGGGCTCGGGTCCCTTCATGCTCGTCAAGGAGGAATGGAAGCCCGGTGACAGGGTGGTCTACGTCAAGAACCCGAAGTACGTGCCGCGCGCAGAGCCACCGTCGGGGCTGGCTGGCGGCAAGGTCGCCTACCTCGATCGCATCGAGTGGATTTGGATTCCCGACGCGCAAACCCAAGTGAATGCCCTGCTCAACGGCGAGATCGACATGGTTGATACGGTGGCGCACGATCTGCTGCCACTGCTGGAGAAGAACCCGAACATCCGCCTGATCAAGGGAACGTCCGTCAATCAGTACGTCTTCCGCATGAACTGGCTGCAGCCGCCGTTCAACAACGCCAAGGTGCGCCAGGCGGCGTTCGTCGCGTTGCGGCAGCGGGACTTCCTCGAAGCGGCGGTGGGCGACCCACGCTACTGGCGCACCTGCAAGGCGCTCTTCACCTGCGGCACGGCGCTGGCAACCGAGGCCGGCATGAGCGGGCTGCTGAACGGTGATGCCGAGAAGGCGCACCAGATGCTGCGCGAGGCCGGCTATGACGGAACCCCGATCGTACTGCTGCAGCCATCCGATTTGGGCGTTCTCACCAACCTCGCCCCGGTAGCCAAGGACTTGCTCGAGCGGGCTGGCTTCAAGGTGGAAATACAGGCGATGGACTGGCAAAGCCTCGTCAACCGCCTCATTACCAAGAAGGGACCGCCATCGGAGGGTGGCTGGAATGCCTTCGCCACCAGCTGGGTCCAGGTCGATATCCTCGATCCACTGATGACGCCGTTTTTGCAGGCAACGTGCGAGAAGGCGCGCGCCGGATGGCCGTGCGATGCAGGCATCGAGAAGCTGCGCGACGCCTATGCCCGCGCAAGCGACCCCGCGGAGAAGAAGCGCATCGCCGAGGAGGCCCAGGTGCTCAACACGCAGGTGGTAACCCATATTCCGCTCGGCGAGTGGTACACGGTCTCGGCGGTACGCAGCAACATCGAGACGCTCGCACACCCGCCACCCGTGACGGTGTTCTGGGGCATGAAGAAAAAATGAACTACCGCCATCAAGCCGCTGCGCGGCTCTGATGGACGGTTTCAGGCTCGACGAGCCCAGGTCGGTTCCCGACCTGTTGACCGCAGGCCTGCCGCAAGCATCGCCAGCGCCGCCGCCTGGTCCCGCGTTGTCGCCAACCCGCAACCCTGAGTTTCGCCTTGCGCTGCCGCCGAAGGTGGAGGCAGGCCACGGCCGCGCCACAGCTATCGCCCGACTCGGATCGGCGTCGCTGCGGCGCCTCTCGCCGCCGATCGCTCTGGTCGAATCAAGCGCACATAAAGAGCGCCGCGGCCCACTGCTTGGCTTGGTTCTGGTGATGCAGCAGTCGCGCGCCGAAGCAATCCGCGAAGGCGGCAGCCGTAGGCAAGTAGGAGAACCAAACCTGCGGACCGCGCGGGCCTTTGTTGTTGCCCCAGCCGGCGTCGAGCCGCCACCAACCGCAGGCAACCTCGACGTAGCCGTCGGGCAAACAGTGCTCGCCGAGCCAGGCGTGGACGGCATCGGCGTCCGGCACCTCCTCGCCGAGATCGACGGCGAAGGGGCAGTGATGCAGGCGGGCCTCCCATTGCAGCCGACACTGCAGCATCTGGTACACGCGAACCGTGTTGTCCTCTTTGATCACGCACACCTTGATGCGGTGCGGGCCGCGTCCGTGTCCGCACGAATGCGGCAATGCTCCCGCCAGCGCCGCATCGCATGCGACGTAACCCCACACGTACGCGCGGTCGGCGCGCGCTTGGATCCCGCCGCTGACGTCAGACATGTGCAGCCCAGAAACGTCCTCGAAGCGGTATGTGGCAATGCGCGAGTCGTTCCATTGCCGGCGTACCTTCACCGTCAGTCCGGACCATCGGCGCGATGCGGCGGCGTCCTTCGGCTGCAAGGCTTCATTTGCCATGTGTTTGCCCACCGCTCACCGTCAAGCGCCTACGATATCTGCGCGGCGAACGGCCGCCCGCGCGCTGGCGTCTCACCCACGGCGATGCGCCGGGGTCCCATGGCGCGCGCAGCCATCAGGTGAGCTGTTTTTGCAGCTCATGCATGTACGCCCTGATGCGTGCGGCGTTGACGCCGAAATCGCTGCGCCCGTGCCTACTGAGCGAGCGCATGTCGATGCGACTCCCCGAGCCAGCCGGCGCGACGCGGATGACGACGTCGTCCGTGAAGTGGAACCACCTGCTCGACTGGCTCGCCTCGATGCGATCGGTGTCAGGGTCGGAAGCGACGATGGTCCAACCCGGCATCGACTTTGCGGCGGCGAGGGCCCGCTGAAACGCGGGGTGCACAGCCAACGTCACATTGAGCGGCACGACGTCGGGATAGGCCGCCTTCTGCAGCTTCGCGACCTCGGGGCCTCCATAGACCGCAGTGACCGCATTTTCGGCCGCGCGCGCCGCCAGCACCGCCACGAACTGCGGTGGGTTTTCGGTATCGGTCGATATGTCGTGAATACGCGGCACGGTGTTACGAATGCGCGTATAGTGCAAGGGAACGTAGAGCAGGCCCATCGCCACGACGAGGGCGATCGCCGCAACCGCCCCGCCTGCCACGCCGATCACCGACCACCCCAGCACCAGGCACAGGAGTGCAACGGCTGCGGCGCCGAGCGCCAAATAGCCCGAAAGCGGCATCAGCCAGGAAAAGGCAAAGCGGTAGTGCCACCAGTTCATGCGCCAGCCGACCGGGGCGACCGCAAGCAGCAGCAGCGCCGAGGTGGCGAGCCCCAAGGCAATGGCCGAGCCATAGTGCGTCCAATTCATGACGAGACACCCGAAAGGGGTTGCATATTGGCCGGGACTATTGTGGCCAAAGTGCCCGCTGGCAAGACCCGCGGCCGCCGCCGCATCGCCAGCACTGCGCCCGCGACGGCAGCGCTTGAGCAGCAAGGCGGCAGCGTTGCGCAACGCAGGCAACTGCGCCCCGCACGGGCTGCGCGGTTGCCACGCAAAAAAGGCTCGACGCCACCCTGGCGCACGGGCCGGCGGGCGCCGAGCGCGGGGACGGTGCGTGTGGGGAGTGAGCCTCTGCCGGCTGCGGCGCGGCCGTCCTATGCGCTGGCCGAGAACGCCGGCCATTGCCGGCATCGACGCTTGCTCTGCGCATCCCGGAAGTCGTGCACGGCGGTCGCCGATGCAACACGGCCGAGCGCTGCATGGGCTCTGTCGGTGCTTGACTGGCCGAGCAGCGTGCCGCACACTCACCCGTCGGCATCTGCGCCGCGATCTAGCGGAGGACTTATGAAGCTCGAGTGGCAATTGCCCGAGGTCAGCGAGGACGAGGTTGGGCTCGAGGTGACGAGCTACGCGTCCGCGGAGTTGGACCGGGCCTGACCCGACCAGCACAGAAGGACGATGCGGCGGCGAAATGCGCCGCCGTTCTCTTTTGTGCGGGCGCGCTCGTGGTCGAGCGGGGGTGCGCATGATCATCAAGGTGCTCGGCTCCGCCGCCGGTGGCGGCTTTCCCCAGATCAATTGCAACTGCCGCAACTGCGCGGGCGTTCGCGGCGGGAATGCCGCCTTCAGCGCGCGCACGCAGACCTCGCTCGCGGTCAGCGCCGATCACCGCAGCTGGGTGCTCCTCAACGCCTCCCCCGATCTGCGCCAGCAAATCAACAACACGCCGGAATTGGCGCCTCCGCACGGCCGTGGAGCGCGCGCCAGTCCAATTGCCAGCGTGGTGGTGACCGGTGGGGAAGTCGATCACGTCGCCGGGCTGCTGAACCTACGCGAGGGGCTGCGCTTCACGCTGTTCGCCACCGCACCCATTCTCGCCATACTGACGGCGAACAGTATCTTCGATGTGCTGAACGAGGCTCACGTGCGGAGAACTGCGCTGCCGTTGGGTGTGCCGACGCCGGTCGCCGCCGGACTGAGCGTTGAAGCATTTGCGGTGCCGGGCAAGACTCCCCTGTATTTGGAGGCGGACGCGGATCGGCCCAAAGCGGACGCTGCCACAATCGGCGTGAAGATCAGCGAGACGGCGGGCGGGGCGGCTTTCTACTTCATCCCGGGCTGTGCTTGGTTCGACGCCGACCTGGTCGCCCGACTGCGCGGCGCGGACCTGGTCCTGTTCGACGGCACGTTGTTCACGGACGAGGAGATGGTTACGCTCGGGCTGTCGCAGAAGACGGGCAGGAGCATGGGGCACGTCAGCATGGACGGCCCGCAAGGCTCAATGGCGGCGTGTGCGGGCCTCGGCATCGGCAGGCGCGTTTACGTGCATATCAACAACTCCAACCCCGTTCTCGAGGCCGCGAGCGCGCAACGCGCGGCGCTCGAGCGCGCCGGCTGGGAGGTGGGGTTTGACGGCATGGAGTTCCGGCTGTGAGTGCCCCCCTTGCTCCCGCTGAGCTCGAGATTGCAATCCGCCGCGTCGGCGCCGAACGCTACCACGACAAGCATCCCTTTCACCGCCTGCTGCACGCGGGTGAGCTCGACAAGGGCCAGGTGCAAGCCTGGGCGCTGAACCGTTATTGCTATCAAGCCGCCGTGCCGCGCAAGGACGCCGCTCTCATCAGCCGCACGGCCGAGCGCGGGCTGCGGCGCGAGTGGATCAAGCGCATTCTCGATCATGACGGCGATGACGGGGAAACCGTGGCGGAAGAGGGCGGCATCGAGCGCTGGCTGCGGCTCACCGATGCGCTGGGGCTGGACCGCGATTACGTCGTCTCCATGCAGGGCGCGCTAGCCGCCACGCGCTTTGCGGTCGAGGCGTATGTCAATTTCGTGCGCGAGCGCAGTTTGCTGGAGGCCGTTGCTTCATCGTTGACCGAGCTGTTTGCGCCCGACATCCATCGCCAGCGTATTGCCGGGATGCTCGAGAACTATGCTTTCATCGACGAGGGCGCGCTGCAGTATTTCCGACGCCGACTCGATCAGGCCAACCGCGATGCAAATTTTGCCCTCGACTACGTCAAGCAGCGCGCCACGACGCCGGCCGCGCAGGCGCAGGTCATCGAGGCGGTAAGCTTTAAGTGCGACGTGCTGTGGGCGCAGCTCGATGCCCTGCACCACGCGTACGTGGTTCCGGGACTGATTCCGCCGGGCGCGTTCCGGCCGAATCGCGCCGCCACCGGAAAATCTGGGTGAGGCAGCGATGGATGCGAGCCGTCGCCAACGCATCACGATCGACGCCGCATCGATGCCAAAGCTGCAGCGTTTCGCCAGCCTGCGCCATGACGCAGCGCGCGACCGTTGGACGATCCTGGCTCCGGAGCGCGTATTGACGCCGAATGCCGTTGCGGTGGCGGTTCTCAACCTGTGCGACGGCACGCGCACCGTCGAGCAGATCGCCCGCACCTTATCTTCCACCTACCATGCTCCCGAGGAACGCATTCGCGGGGATATTATCGTCATGTTGCAACAGCTGGCCGACAAGGGTGTGCTGAGCGCATGAGCGAGCACGCAGAGACAACCGATACATGTGCGGCACCGGTGGGTTTGCTTGCCGAGCTCACACATCGTTGCCCGCTGCAGTGTCCGTACTGCTCCAACCCGCTGGAGCTCG
>JBPYEF010000177.1:0-2909 GCA_051985875.1 Hyphomicrobiaceae bacterium | reverse complement strand
CTTCCTCAACGCTGCGCGCGACAAGGCGAGTGAGGACAACGAGCGGCGTGCCATCGTCATTACCACCGCGGCAGGAGTTGAGGTCGCGGTCGTGCAGATTGCTGGGCTGATCGCACGGCGCATCGTTACTGTGGTACGGGAAGGCGAGGGCGTCGGTGTCGGGCAGCGGTTGGGCCTCATTCGCTTCGGCTCGCGCGTCGACGTCTACCTGCCGCCCGGGCGCGGCGCCCTGGTGTGCGTCGGGCAGCGCGCCATCGGCGGCGAGACGGTGCTCGCCGACTTCAAGTCGAATGAGGCGGAGCGCGAGGCGCGCGCGCAGTAGGCCACGCTCGAGGAGACCCGCACATGGATCCGCTGCTGCCGCGATTGGAGTACGCCGAGCGCCGCCGCCGCGGGCGCCTGATCTTCAAGCGCAACAAAATCCCGATCCGCATGCTGGTCCCCAACTTCTTCACCCTGCTCAGCCTGTGCGCCGGACTGACCGCCATTCGCATGGCCATCGAGCTTCGCTACGAGCTCGCGGTCGCGCTGATTGTCATCGCCGCTCTGCTCGATGGCGTCGATGGCCGCCTGGCGCGTGCCCTCAAGGCGCAATCCCGGTTCGGCGCCGAGCTCGACAGTCTCGCCGACTTCGTCAACTTCGGGGTGGCGCCTGCCGTCGTCGTGTTCATCTGGGGTCTTGGCAGCCTGCGCGGGCTTGGCTGGATCTCGGTGCTGGTCTTTGCGCTCGCCATGGGCCTGAGATTGGCGCGCTTCAACGCCATGATCGAGGTCGAGCGTCCGAAGTGGCAGGGCAATTACTTCACGGGCATGCCGGCGCCCGCCGGCGCCATCACCGTGCTGCTGCCGCTCTATCTCGAGGGGCTCGGACCCTTCGACGTGCGCAGCTGGCCGATACTGATCGCCTGCTACACGCTTGCCATGGCGGCGCTGCTGGTCTCCACCATTCCGACGTTCTCAGGTAAGCTGCTCGGAGAGCGCATTTCGCAGGACTACGTTTTGCCGGCGTTCGTCGGTGCGGCTGCGCTCGTCGCCCTGCTCGTCACCTACCCTTATGGCACGTTGACCCTGCTGACGATTCTGTACCTGAGCTCGATACCCTTCAGCTATCGGCAATTTGAACTCAAGCTGCACGAGCCGGCGGCCGGGGCGGAGGGGGCGCTGCTCGGCAGCGCCGAGGCGACGCGCGCGACGGTGCCGACCGGCGAAACCAAGCACTGAGTGCTCAGCGCGTCTCCTCGGCGGTGCGATTGTACACGTCCTCGCACCGGATAATGTCGTCCTCGCCGAGGTAGCCGCCGATTTGCACCTCGATCAGCTCAAGGGCGGTCTTACCCGGGTTCTCGAGCCGGTGCCATTGCGTGGCGACGATGTAGACGGACTCGTTCTCCCGCACCAGCCGCTGCTCGCCGCCGATCTGCACCTTGGCCGTGCCCTGCACCACGACCCAGTGCTCGGAGCGGTGGTGGTGCATTTGCAAGGAAAGCTTGGCGCCGGGTTTGACGTGCAACAGCTTTACCTGGAAGCGCGGCCCCATGCTGAGGCTCTCGAAAAATCCCCACGGGCGGTAACTGCGCGTGTGCTGCGCGTGCTCGCTGCGCTTGGCCTGCTTCAGCCGTGCGACGATGCCGCCCACGTCCTCGGCCTTGGCGCGGTCGGCGACCAGCAGCGCATCGGCCGTGTTGACGATCACCAGGTCCTTAACGCCGAGCGTGGCAACCAGGCTCTTGCCGGCATGCACGTAGCTGCCGGTGGTATCGTGCAACATGGCGTCGCCGTGCACGGCGTTGTCCTGCGGATCGCGCGCCGCCAGCTCCCAGAGCGCCGACCAGGAACCGACGTCGCTCCAGCCGATGTCGATCGGCAGCACGGCCGCCGCCGCGGTGCGCTCCATGACCGCATAGTCGATGGAGATGCTCGCCGCCCTGGCAAAGGCTTCGCGGTCGAGCCGCAGAAATCCGAGATCCTCCTTGGCGGCGCCAAGCGCCGCGGTGCACGCCGCCAGAATGGCCGGATCGAGACGCGCAAGCTCGTCGAGAAAGGTGCGAGCGGCAAATACGAAGATGCCGCTGTTCCAGAAATAATCACCGGCCGCCAGATAGCCTTCTGCCTTGGCAAGATCGGGCTTTTCCGTGAACGCGGCCACGGTATAGGCACCAGCAAACCCAGCAAGCGGTGATCCGCGGCGAATATAGCCATAGCCGATGTGCGGGCGGTCCGGCGTGACGCCGAACAGCACGATCTTGCCGGTCGAGGCAACCTCGGCGGCGCGTCGCACCGCGGCGGCAAAGCCAGCCGTGTCGCGTATCGCGTGGTCGGACGGCATCACCGCGAGCACGGCCGCGGGGTTCTCGCGCGCCAGCAGCAATGCCGCCACGGCGACGGCCGGCCCGGTATTGCGGGCGACGGGCTCGAGCACGATCGCGCGCGGCGCGATCCCGGCACGCTCCGCTTCGTCGGCGACGAGGAAGCGATGGTCGTTGTTGCAGACGATGACCGGCGGGGCGACGCCCGGCTGCCCGGCGAGGCGCTGGAGCGTCGCGGCGAGAAAGCTCAGACTTTGTGTGTCGGAGAAGCAGGTGAACTGCTTCGGGTACATGGCGCGCGACAGCGGCCACAATCGCGTACCCGAACCTCCGGACAGGATGATCGGAAAAATAGGGAGCATCTCAGCTTACCTCGCGCTGCTGCCGACAGCATTAGCAGCGCGGACGCGGGGGCTCAAGAATGGTGCCAGTCCGCGCCGCCGCGTGTCGCGGTTGCCGGCGCCGCTCGACCCTGCTCGCGCAATGCCGAACTGCAAGGCCCCTCCCCGCCGGCGCGTGCGACCTACGGCAGGTCGTTGCAAACTTACGTCTCGGTGGCAGCAAACAGATCGGCGCTGCCGATGCTCGGTGCAGGCGAGCCGC
>JBPYEF010000176.1:0-4834 GCA_051985875.1 Hyphomicrobiaceae bacterium | reverse complement strand
ACGCGCTGGCCTAGCGGCGGGCCGTGGAGCAGCAACGGGCCCCGTCGCCGCGATCGGTCCTCGGACCCTCGGGCTTGCTGCCGTCGCGGCAACGGGTGTTGGAGCGCGTACCGCGGAGGCAGGCGGGGGCGCCGGCTGCTCGCTCCTGCGCGGCTTGCGCGTCACGCCGCTCTTTTTCAGGCGGCGTTCGGCGCGGCGCGCCACTTTCACGAGCTGCACCGCCTCTCGCTCCGACATCGGCTCGCCGTAGTAGATGCCTTGCCCGTATTCGCAGCCGATCGAGCGCAGGAACGAGACGTCGTCCTCCGTTTCCACCCCCTCGGCCACCACATTCTTCCCGAGCTCGTGACTGAGCGCGACGACGGAGCGCAGGATCACCGAGCCGCTGCCGTTCTCCTCCCCCGCCTGCAGGAACGAGCGGTCGACCTTGACGCTGTCGAAGGTGAATTGATTGAGGTAGGAGAGGGAGGAAAAGCCGGTGCCGAAGTCGTCGAGCGCCAAGCCGGCGCCGGCGTCGGCGAGCTGGCGCAGCACCGCCGTCGCCTTCTCGGGATTCTCCATGACCAACGACTCGGTGATTTCGAGGCGCAGCGAGGCCCTGGGGATCACGGCGCGGCCGAGGACATGGCGGACCTCGCTCACGAGCTCGGGCCTGAACAGCTGCCGACTGGTGACGTTGACGCTGACAAACAGCGGTGCATCCGGACGCGGCATCTCCTTTTGCCAGCGTGCCGCCTCCCGCACCGCGCAATTGAGCGCGTAGGATCCGAGCTTGAAGATCAGGTCGGACTCCTCGGCAATCGGCATGAACTCCGCGGGGCTGACAATGCCGCGCGCCGGATGCTCCCAGCTCAGCAATGCCTCAAAGCCCGCGAGCGACTCGGTCGGCAGATAGAAGATTGGCTGGTAGGAGAGCGTCAGCTGGTTCTTCTCCACCGCCCGCCGCAAATCGTTCTCCAGGGCGACGCGCCCCGCCTTGTCGTTGCGCAGCTCGGAACTGAAAATCTCGATGCGATCGGGTCCAGCGCGCTTGGCGCGGTACATGGCAATTTCCGCCTCGCGCAGCAATTCGGCCGGGTCCTCATCTGGACCATCGTACAGCGCAATGCCGATCGACGCGGTGAGCACGATCTCCTGGCCGGCGATGTTGACGGGCGCGCGCAGCGAGCGGCGGACCTGCTCGGCCAGCATCGCCAGCTCGCGCGGATCGGTTTGGCTGAGCAAGAGCAGCGCAAACTGATCGCCGCCGACGCGGCCGAGGGTGTCCTGCGGCCCGAGGTTGCGGCCGAGCCGTCGCGCGATCGTCAACAGCAGACTGTCGCCGACGATCAATCCGAACGCGGTGTTCACCGTCTTGAATTTGTCGATATCGATGAACAGCAGGGCGGGTCGCACCAGCGGCTCGAGCGTGGCGCGTTTGGCTGCGGTCGCCAGCCGATCGAGAAACAGCTCGCGGTTCGGCAGTCCCGTGAGGCTGTCGTGGACGGCGTCGTGCAACAGGCGCTCCTGCGCCCGTTTGGCGTCGGTAACCTCGCGGATCAATCCGACGCAGCGCACGTTGCGCCGATCCATTGAGGGTACGCTTGCTGCCTCCAGCTCGAACCAGCGGTAGGAGTTGTCGACGTGGCGCATGCGAAAGCCGATACGCAGCTCGCCCCCGGCGCGACCCTTGACCGATGCGAGCAGCAGCTTAAAGCGCTCGCGATCGGCGGGATGCATATGGCGCGTGAAGTCGTCAATCCGTGCCGACAGCTCACCGGGCTTCAGCCCGAGCATGGCTTCGATGATCGGGCTGACCTTGATCTCGTCGCGGCGGGCGCTCCACTCCCACACGGCCGCACCGGCGCCATCGACGGCAAGCGAGCGCAGCTGCTGCTCGCCGGGCTGTGCCCCGTACAACGGCTCGATGCTGCGAAAAGCGTACTGGGTGACGGTGAAGCCGATCAGCACCACGATCAGCACCAGCCCGGCGGTGAGCCCGAACTGCACGATGTCGCCGGAGAGCCTACCGGTGTAGGCGACGCCGGCGCCGAACAGCCACACCAGCAGCAGCATCAGCGTCGGCACGAGCGACAGGGCGCGATCCTGCCCGCGTAAAGCCAAGAACAACGTCAGCGCCGAGCCGGCGCAAGCAATGGCCACACTCGACAACCGCGCGAAGGTCGCCGCCAGGCGCGGATCGAGGAAGGCAATGGCGATCAAGGCGAGCTGCGCGACGATCCACAGCCATAACAGCATGCGCACGAAGCCGTGCCAGGCCCCGAGCCGCAGGAAGGTGCTGACGAAGATCAGCAGCGTCGCTGCCATGGCGGCCTCGGTCGCCGCGCGGTACTGCGCGTTCTCCTCGGGGCGAATGTTGAACAGCTTGTGCCAAAAGCCGAAGTCGACGCACAGGTAGGCCAACACGCACCAAGTGAAGATCGCGGCCACCGGAAAGATCGCCTTGTGGTTGGCCGCAAACACCGCGGTGAGGAAGATGGCGAGCAGGCCGGTGATGCCGAGCATGATGCCGTTGAACAGCTGGCGATCGTGGACCTTCTGCTCGAACTCGCGGGCCTTCCAAAGGAACAGGCGGGCGAATCGCTCCGATGCGAGCTCGGCGACGAAGGTCACGGTCTGCCCGGGTTCCAGAGTGAGGCGGAACACGTCGGCGCGGTCGTTCTGCATCCGCTCGGGCACGAATCCGACCGAGGGCGTGATGGCATCGATGCGCCGCGCATCGAGGTCGGGCCACACCACGCCCGAGCCGATTGCGGAGTAGCGATCGGCGGAAAGCCAACGCTCGATCGGCTTATCGCTGGAGTTGGTCAGCGCGAACACGAACCAACTTGGGTTGGTGCCGGGCGTCACGGCACGCACCGACATGCGCCCGCGTATGCCGTCCGCGCCCGGCGCGCTCTCGATCTGCAGGGTATCGCCGCGCCCCTCGTAAGCCTCGCCGAGCGCGGTGATCTCCACCCGTTCGGCGTCGGGGCCGACCTCGATCGCCTTGAGCGCCAGGGCCGTGGTTGCCTGTGCCGACACCAGCAGACAGGCGAAGCCGACGATGCACAGGCTGCGGCGCACGCCGGCCAGCGCTCCGCGCATCCTCAATGCTGCCCTGCCGAACGGCGGCGACAAGGTATCACAACCTCAAAGTTGTACGTCGTCCTGCAACAGCGCGAACAGCAGGTGATCCTGCCAAAGGCCGTTGATCTTCAGATAGCGCCGCGCCGTGCCCTCGCGGCGGAAACCCGCCTTCTCAAGCACCCGGGAGGACGGCCCGTTGTGGGGTAGGCAGGCAGCCTCCAGCCGATGCAACCCAAGGGTACCGAAGGCGAAGGGCAGGACGGAGCGCACGGCGTCCGTCATGTAGCCGTTGCCGACGTGCGGGGCACCGATCCAGTAACCGACCGAGGCGGCCTGCGCGACGCCGCGGCGGATGGTACTGATCGAAAGCCCGCCGACGAGCACCGCGTCCTGGTGGCGGAACACGAAAAAGGCGTAGCCCTGATCCTCGCGCATCTCGCGCTGATATTGGCGCAGGCGACGGCGGAATGCGGAGCGGGTCAACTCATCGCGCGCCCATTGCGGCTCCCACACGGTCAGGTGCTGGCGACTCATCGCCCTGAGCTCGGCCCAGGGGACGTAATCGCCCATCGCCGGATGCCGCAGATACACCTTCCGGCCGTGGATCTCGGCTTCTGCATCCAACGCCGATTGCGATCTCAGGAACGCCATCTCAATTCCCCGATACTGCCCGCGGCCGTGGCGCGGCAGCGCCACGCCGAGCTCAGGAGACCGCTGCACGCTCGACCGCGCGCGCGGCAAGATGCTCGCCGTTGCGACCGGCGCCAACGACGACGACCGAAGGGCGGGCGGCGGCGAACAGCCGCGCTGCCAAGGCCCGCGTGGCCTCGGGCGTGACGCTGTCTATACGCGCCACGAGCTCGGCTGTCTCGATCAGCCGATCAAACACCAACAGCTGGCGCGCCATCTGCTCGGCGCGCGCCGACGAGCTCTCAAGACCCATGAGCAGACCGGCCTTGAGCTGCGCCTTGGAGCGGGCAAGCTCCGCTCCGCTCGGCGCCTCGCACGCGGCGCGCTGGATCTCCTCACCCACCACGTCGATCAACTTTTCCATCATCTCTGGTCCGGTCGCCGCGTGGAGCGCGAACAAGCCCGTGTCCGCCAGCGCCCAACAACTCGAGTAGATCGCGTAACACAAGCCGCGACGCTCGCGCACCTCCTGGAACAGCCGCGACGACATGCCCCCGCCAAACAGCCCCGAAAACACCTGGGCGGTATAGAATTCTTCTTCCCGATAGGACGGCCCGACGAACGCCATCGCCAGATGGCTCTGCTCGAACGGCTTGGGCGATGTGCGCCTGCCGCCGACGTAACGCGCGGGCTCAGAGCGTCCAACTGCGCCGCCATTGAGGCGCCCGAATTGGGCCTCAGCGTGGCGCACCAGTTCACCGTGGTCGACGTTGCCGGCGGCGGACAACACCATCCGCCCAGCGCCGTAGTTGGCCGACAAGAATGCCCGCAGATCCTCCGCTCGCAGGCCGGCAACGCTTTGCGCGGTGCCGAGGATTGGGCGGCCGATCGCTTGGCCGGGGAAGGCAGCCTCCTGCAGCAGCTCGTAGGCGATATCGTCGGGGCTGTCGCGGGTAGCGGCGATTTCCTGCAGAATCACCTCGCGCTCGCGCTCCAGCTCCTCCTCGGCGTAGCGTGGGATCTGCAGGATGTCGGCGAGGATGTCGAGGGCGATCGCAATGTCGCCCTTGAGGGTGCGCGCATAGTAAGCGGTGGTCTCCAGGCTTGTTGCGGCGTTGAGCTCGCCGCCGACCGC
>JBPYEF010000175.1:0-3600 GCA_051985875.1 Hyphomicrobiaceae bacterium | reverse complement strand
TTTTCGCGCTGCTTGTCATCGGTCTTTATTGCGCGGCGGCCGCACACGGCGAACAGCTCGATCCCCGCCGCGGTGGTCGCCGGAGGCAGCAGTTCGCCGTCCCTGGCGCTGAGGAGCAGGGAGCGTTCCGGCTCGGCGACGCTGCTCGGCTTGATGTACTTGGCATCCTCAAAGCGCGCATCCGCCGCATCGCGCGCCAGCCCCTGCAGGCTCTTGCAGCCCACGAAGTTGCGCCGCAGGCCCTCCGCATCTGCAAAGCGCCGCGCCATCAGCGCCTGATCCACTCCGCCGGGGAGTGGCAGGATGATCTTGGCGACCTGTAGCTCGACCGCGTCCTCGCCGTTTTCCGTGGCGATCAGCCGGTCCACCTCGCCCTGGGTGATGGCAATCTGCGCAGAGAAGCGCCGGCGTATGACCTCGCGCCAGGCGCTCTGCGCGCGGAAACGCTCGCGCATGGTGGCGATGTCGATGCCCTGCTTCTTCACGTGCTCGGCGAACTCCTCCTCGGTCATCTTGTTGCGCGCGGCGATCGCCTTCAGCACTTGCTTTGCTTCATCATCGTTGACCTCGATGCCGAGACGCTTGGCCTCCTGCACCTTGACCCGCTCCTCGATCAGCTCGTCGCGCGCCTGCTTGCGCAGCTGGGGCATCCGGCCCGCACGGCTCTCGTGCTGTACCTGCTCCATCAAATTGCGCTGCAGGTTGGCGATGAACTGCTTCTGCAGCGCTACCGCCTCCTCCTTGGTCTTGACCTTCTTTTCGGCCAACAGCTGCTGGAAACGCTCATTGGTGCGCGGGTCCCTGATGATCACCGCCCAGCGCGCCTCGAGTTTGGAGCGCAGGTTTTCTCCGCCGCCGCCTTGAGCGGCGAGCAGCGCGGCGCGCTGCTCGATCTCATAGCCGGTGATCGGCTCGTCGTTGACGAGCGCGACAATCGCCTGCCCACCCTTGATCGGATGGTCGTCCGCATCATCGTCCTTGCTCTGCGTCACGGCCGCGGTTTGTCGACCCTTGCTCGCCTGCGCTTGCGTTCGGTCGGGCAGGATGGCGAGCGCGGCGACAAGCGCACCCGTGGCCATCAAGGGCAGCAACAGGGACGGGCGCGTGGCGTGCAGGTGCATGGGCCCTGGCTCAGAAGGCATAATGGGGCACGCAGACTTCTCCTCGCGGCAAAGGGCGGCAAGGAGCTAAACATCGGCAAACAACCATGGCACGGGCATGGCGGAACGCAATCGGGCGTGGCGCCGGGGACGGCCGAGCGCCCGGCGCGAGCCCGCTCGACTAGCCGCTCACAGCTTGGGCCCCTGGGTCTGGTCGCCGAACACGGAATTGAGCGCGTTGGTCCGGTAGTTGAAGTCCCCGAGGTGCTTCAGCTCGAAGCGCACCATCACCGTGCGGTCGGGTACGATGTTGAGCACCGCGTTGGTGACGAAGGTCTCCGTGTAGCTCGCGGTCAGCACGAAGCATTCGTCGGCATATTTGAGCTGCAGCTGGTCCTGGATCGCCTGGTTGTCGGTGATGTTGTAGCGCGCCGAGCCCGCTAGCGACCAGTTCTTGGTGATCTTCACGCCGAGGCTTCCAAGCGCGTCCTGCTCGGGCGTGAGGATGCCGAGCGTCGGATCGTAGGTCGTGTAGGCGTAGGCCAGCGAGCCGAACAGCGGGCCGTACGACCCGCTGATCATCGAATCCTCGCGCTCGAGCGCCCAGTTGGCGTTGCTGAAGCGAGCCTGTGAGATCAGGCTCAAGCCGGAAAACGGCGACACGTACACGCCAGCGACGTAGTCGGAGTTGTTGGTCTGGAGCCCGTTCTGCGGATTGAAGTTGAAATTGCCCTCAAAATCCAGTCCGGGATTGGCAAACGCATTCGGGCCGGCGAGCTGGTAGCTTTCGCCGAGCACGACGCGCGTATTGAAGCCGTTGTTGCCTTGCAGCGTGTACTGCACACCGGTATTGAGCCGGGTGCCCGTATCGAAGCGGTCGAAGCCCGAGAACTTGTTGGTGTCGAACAGCAAGGTGTCGTCAAACACCAGGCTCTTGGCATCCTCATCCGGCAGCAGCTGCTGATTGACCGGGGTGTTCTCGCGGGCGACGATCTGCGCGATCGGCTCGATTATGTGCGAGCCGTAGTCCGCGTGGGCGACGAAGGGATAGGAGTAGGTGAGCCCGGCCGCCCCCATGCCGTACAAGGCGGTGGCGTCGGGAAGCGGCTTGAGTGTCACCGGATCGAAGGCGTTGTTGTAGTTGTAAATGTCCCCGCGCAGGTTGAAGAATGGCGTCCACACTTCACCCAGCGGGTCGATGATCTTGCGCCGCCAGTCCATCTCGGCGACGACATGCGTCGAATCGGGCCCATCGGTGTTGCGCCACAGGGTACGCGCATTGGCGTTGAAGCTCAGTTCTCCGCCGAGCACCGGTCCGTCGACGATACGGTTGTAGTCGATGACGGGGACGATCGATTCGGCAATCGGGGTGTTGACCACGGCGCCAGTGGTCGGGTCGATCGTGGCGTTCGACAGCAGCAGCCCGCCGAACTCGTAGAGCTTGGCGCTGAAGTAGTTGCGATCGCTCAGCCCCTGCAGGTACGCGACGTTGACGCGATCGGTCAGCAGGTAGGGGTTGAGCTGATAGAACGAGCGAAAGCCGGCGTCGCTGTCGACGCTCAGATCCCATCCGACGCGCCACCACGACGAGAGTGAGAACTGTCCCTTCGTCTGCACCGACCCGCGCCAGCCCCCGAGGTCGTTGGCGATCGGGTCGTTGGAGGTCGGGTTGATCGCGGCGATGTCGATATAGTACTCGCCGTTCGCGAGGCGCTGGCGCCAATCGCCCTGCCACAGCACGCCCTCCTTGGAGAGGTAGCGTGGATGGAAGGTGAAATCATAGGTCGGATCGAGCGCAAAGTAGTAGGGCACCTCGGCCCCCCAGCCGAGGGTCGAGGAATTCATGAAGGATGGCGTCAGGAACCCACTGCGGTGCTTGACCGACGGATCGGGCATCTCGAACCACGGCAGATACAGGACCGGGATTCCGAACAGCTCAAACTGCGCGTCCTGGTAGATCAGTGATGCAGCGTTCTGGTCGTGGATGATGCGTGCCGCCCCGATGCACCACAGGGGCGGCATTCCCTCTTCGTTCTTACACGGGGTGAACTTGGCCCGCTCGTACTCGGTGACGTTGCCCTCGCGTCGCGTGGCGCGAGCCGCGGCGATGCGCGTCTCGTCGGCCGTGACGATGCTCAGCGACTGGATGAAGGCGTCGCGGAAGTCGTCGAGCGCTTCAAAGCGATCGGCCCTGGTGATGCCGCCGTTGGGATCCTTGAGCTGCGCGTTGCCCTCGGCGATCAGCTTGTTGACGCTCTGGTCGTAGACCACCTGGTCGGCCGTGAGCACGAAATTGTTGTAGTAGATCTCGACGTTGCCCTGGGCGATCACCCGGTTGTTCTTGGTGTCATACAGCAGTTGGTCGGCCTGCATGTACAGGGGCGCCGCCTGGTTGATCTGCGGCGGGGGGCCGAACATGCCTCCGGGGGTCTGGGGAAAGGACGACTTGAATTGCGTGTTCGGGCCAGACACGAAGTGCGCCCAGGCTGCGGCAGGAGCG
>JBPYEF010000174.1:0-12839 GCA_051985875.1 Hyphomicrobiaceae bacterium | reverse complement strand
TGCCGCGCCGCGGCAGAAGACTCATCGCTCGACGTCGATGCGCAGGCGCATCGACGGGTGAATGCCGCAAAACGCTTCGAAACTGCCGGGTTGCGCGAAGCGGATACTGACGCTTTGGCCTGGCTCTTGCGCCCCGGAATTGAAATCGAGCCGTGGATCGTAGATTCGCACATTGTGGGTGCGCGTGTCGTCGTTGAGCACGGTCAGCGTGTCCCCGGCCTGCAGGCGGACGTGCGCGGGTGAGAACGCCTTGCCGACCTGGCTGATGCTGGTCGTCATCGCCGCCGGGGCCAGCTGCGGGAAAAGGGGTGCATCGACGAAGGCCTCGGTAGAAGGCTTCGGCGGCTCCTCGCTCGACAGGGTCTCGAGAAAGGCGATGAGGTCGGAGCGTTCTGCATCGCTCAGCACCAGGCCTTGCGGCAAGTCGCCGCTCAGCGTCGGCCGTCGCACGCTTCCCCGCTCGTAGTGCCGCACGACGTCCTCGAGAGTGGCGAGTGAGCCGTCGTGCATGTAGGGTGCCGTCCAGGCGAGCTCGCGCAGGCTCGGCGTCTTGAAGGCGTGGTCGGCCGCGCTGAGCCCGAGCACCGCGCCGCGTCCCCGGTCGTCGCCCGGCAGGCCGATATCGTAGAAATTGTAGTCGGTGAAGTTCACGCCGCTGTGGCATCCGCCGCATTTTCCCTTGCCAAGAAAGATCGCCAGACCGTTGCGCTCGGATGCGGACAATGTCGCCTGCCCGGCAATGAATGCATCAAAGCGGGTCGGCGGCGAGACGAGGGTGCGCTCGTACGCGGCCAGCGCGCGTGCAATCCCTTGCGGGGAGGGTTGCGGGTCCTGCGGGAAGGCCAGGCGGAAATCGCGCACATAGTCGGGCTGGTGCCGCAGCCGCTCGGCGGCGGCAGTGAGGGTTGAGCCCATTTCGTCGGGATGTTCGATGGGGAAGCGCACCTGCTCTTCTAGGCTCGATGCGCGTCCGTCCCAGAACAGCAGTGGGCTGAAGGCGACGTTCCAGAGGCTCGGTGTGTGGCGCGCAAGCGGGCGCCCAGTGATGCCCCGCCCGATCCTTTCGCCGTCCCCGAAGGCTAGTCTTGGATCATGGCAGGAGGCGCAGGCGATCGTGCCTGTCGCCGAAAGGTCGCGTTCGTGAAACAGGCGCAATCCGAGGGCGATCTTGGCGGCGCTCGACGGGTTCCCGGGAGGACTGGGGATGAAAGTCGGTCGCGCGAAGCTTGCAGCCAGCGCAGCGGGCAGCGACGCAGGCAGCCCGCGTGCGGCGGGCTGCAGAGCAGCTGCCGCCAGCGCACCCAAGGCAGCGAACAACGCCGCCACGGTGCCGCGGCCGAGAAGCATGCGGGCGCGATGCGACGCCCGCCCGCGCGGATCGGCAAGCGCCGCCGCGGCGCCGCCGCCGGCCGCGCGTGCTGAACTCGCCCGCGCCGAGGCCCGGCGCCCGTAATTGCATGTCGCCGGCGCCGCGCTAGCGCGCCAAGGGCGTGCTGCTCCGGCTCGCCGCATCAAAACCTCGCGGCGCTGCGCTCGATCTCGGCGAGCAGCTTTGCCATGTCATCCGGTTGCAGGAGCGGAGCGGCGGGCGGCAGCGGGCTCGGCCAAGCCGCCTTCAGCCGCTCGAGGGCGGCTGCAAGCTGCGCCTGCGCCGCTCGGTCGCGCTTGGCGAGGTCGGCCGCGTTTTCCTCGAGCATGCTGCTGGCGCGCGACACGAACCCGCGGCCGTCTTCATACTCGACCGGCCGCACAAATCGCCCGTCGGCGAGGGCGCTTTGGTACTCGCTGCACGCAGCCTTGAGCACCTCGACCGCCGAGCGGACCGCAAACGTCCGAAACGGGTTCATGAAGCGCTTGGCCACCGCCAAGGCCGCCGCGAGCCGCTCGTCGACCACTTGCAAAGCCTGCTCGTAGGCACCCCTGCGCTTGGCCTTTACGGTCTGGGCCAGGGCCAGCAGCTCACGACGAAACGGGCGCATGTCGTGCATGGTGATATGCTGCTCCATGCGCCCATAGAGCTCCTCGGTCGGATGCAGGAAGTGGGGCAGCGCCTCATCCCACAGATCGCGCGCGATCAGCTGCTGGCCGATGAGCAGGTGGCCACGTATCAGCTCGATGTCGCGGTAAAAGCGAATGCGCGTGTCGGGTGGACCGCCGTCGCTAAGGTAGGCCTCCCCACCGTCGCTCGGCGCATGCGCGGCTTCGTGGGCGGCGAGCGGCGGCGCCGTACCGGCCGGGGGCGCCTGCGCCGCAGCGCCGCCGCACGGGGCGCCGGTGATCACGGCGCAGCCGATGCCGACCCATAGCTTGCGCGTCAACTTGGCCATCTGCGCCCCGAGCCTGCTTGCAGAGGGATGCCCCTCGCCCCTTGATCGCGTCTATAAGCTAGCGCCGCAGCAGGCGAACGTGGGTGCATCCAAATGATCGTTGCCATTGCCGACATCCTCAGCGGCGCCGACCTCGAAGAAGTGCGCAACGGACTTTCCAGCGCCGCCTTCATCGACGGCAGGGCGACCGCCGGCTGGGAGGCGAAGGGCGTAAAGGCAAACCTGCAGGCGCGGACGGGACCGCAGGTCGCCCGCCTGCGCGAGCTGGTCGAGGCGCGTCTGCTTGCCCACCCCGTGTTCGCGCTCGCTGCCAGACCGAAGCAGATCCTCGGCCCGCTGTTTGCCCGCTACGATCCCGGTCACGCGTACGGCGCGCACGTCGATGATGCGCTGATCGGGGGCGTGCGCACGGACATATCCTTCACCGTGTTCCTGTCGCCACCCGAGCACTATCGGGGGGGAGAGCTGATCATCGATACGGCCGCCGGCGAGGAGGCCTTCAAGCTCGCCGCCGGCAGCATGGTCCTCTATCCGGCGATGACCCTGCATCGCGTCGCGCCGGTCGAGCACGGCGAACGGCTGGCCGCGGCGGGATGGGTGCGCAGCCTGATTCGCGATCCCACGCGCCGCGAACTGCTGTTCGACTTGGACACCGCGCGCCGCCGCCTGTTCGCCGCACACGGCAAGACGGAGGAAGGGGATCTGCTCGCCAAATGCGCTGTCAACCTGATGCGCCTGTGGTGCGAGGACTAGGCGGCGCATGATCGCTGCCGCAACGCGGTGCACACCGCGCTCATGCTCCCCTCCCCCTGTCGTTCGTCGGAGCCTCGCTCCGCATACGGTCGCAGGTGCAACTCAGTGCTCGTCTGCAACCTTGTCGGCTGGGTCGGACTGCAGCTGGCCGTAATTTTCGATGCCGATGCGGCCGATGAGGTCGAGCTGGGTCTCGAGGAAGTCGATGTGGTCCTCCTCGTCGGCGAGCAACGCCTCAAACAGCGCCATCGACACGTAGTCCTCGTGCTTGCGGCAGGTATCTCTTGCCTTGCTGTAGAGGGCTTGAGCGAGATTCTCACCCTTGAGATCGCACTCGATTACCTCGCGCAAATTCTGACCGATCATCAACGGTGCGATCTGCTGCATGTTGGGCAGACCCTCGAGAAAGATGATGCGCGCCACCAGCTTGTCGGCGTGCTGCATCTCTTCGATCGATTCCTTCCTCTCCTTCCTGGCGAGCCTGGTAAAGCCCCAGTTTTCCAGCAAGCGGTAATGCAACCAGTATTGATTGACGGCGCCGAGCTCGTGCATCAGCGCCTCGTTGAGCACATCGATGACTTGCTTTTTGCCCTTCACGAAACAGCCTCTCCCCCACCCTGTTGCGATCGACCCCGGTTTCCGTCAGAGCGCGCCCGGCAAGGCACGCAGTGGACGCGGCACGCCACCCGGCGAGGGCGTCCTTGGCCGTGCCTCCGCTTACGTCGCCTGCGGGGCGAGCTCGGGAGTCGAAGTGATCAGCCGCTGCACGCGCCTCTCGCTTGCCGATCGCTGCAAACGTCCCTTGGCATTGGCGCAGGCATACGGGCACAAAACGCCGCTCGCCGCAAGTCGATCGATCGCCTCGTAAATGGTGCTGACGGCAAGCGGCGAGCAGCTGCAACACACCATGCGCTTGGCGAGATGGCGATAGACAACACCGGGGGTCGGCAGCGGCGCGTCGGGCTCGCTTAGGATCTCGACCAGCGCCTGCGCGATGTCCTTGTCACTGATGACCTGGCAGGAGCATACGATCATTTGCGTGCGCGGCCTTCGCGGAGATCGCCGCCGGGTTGCCCTCAACTGCGACAGCAGGCGTGAGCATTTGCGGCCCGGTGGCCTCATGTCAAGCGGCGCTTGCACCTTTAGAATTCGTCTAGTTCCAAGCGGGCGTACGCGGAGCGCCGGCGCCCTCGGCTAGCAAGCGTCGGTGCCGCGTGGGTGGCCGTCGCCTCAAGGCACTTTGCCGCAGGTGCGAAAAGGCAGCGCCGCGATCTGGCACAAGACGGTGGGCGGTTACCGCCGCAGCGCTCCGGGTGGCGCACTGTTGCGGTGCGATCCCGCATGTGTTCGCGTGCGCCGCTTGCGCATGCCCTTGCCGGCCATTGCCAGGCCATTAACCAGGCCATTAACCAGGCCATTACCTGGTCATTGCCTCGTCATTGCCTGGTTATTGCCCCGTCATTGCCTGGCCATTCACGTCGCTTGCTCCAGGGCGCATCCGCCCGTACCGCCGATGCAGCACCCTCGCTTGCACACCGGCGGAACCTGGGCCACAACCCTGCGTTCGCGCCGGATCGCGGACGCAGCAAGAAGGATCGCTTGCGAGCCGCAGTCTGCGCTCATCGGGTCGCGGCTCGCCTGCCGTCGATGGTCGGCGCCAAGGACCGAAGCACAGACACACGGACGGATTTTGGGACGGATTTTGGGCCGGATTTTGGGACGGACATTGGGACATGCACCGCGACACGCACTGGGGCGGAGACTGGCAATGCGCCTGACCGCGTGGCGTGCGTTTGCCAGCTCGGTCGTGCTCGGCCTGCTGCTCGCCGCGGTTGTCGCCCTGCCGGCCCCGGCACAGGCACCCGTCCCGCAAACCGCGCCGGCCGAGAAGCGCGAAGCGGCCGAACACCACGAGCCCGCCCGCCTGCTGCCGCCCGACGTGTCTGCGACGCGCTCGATTGCCCAGGGCGACAGGCGCCTCAGCTACCTCGCCACCGCCGGTAGCCTGCCCCTGCTCGGGGGCAAAGGAGAGGTGACCGCCAACATCTTCTTTACCGCCTACGTCCTCGAGGACAAGAGCAATACCCGCCCGCTGACCTTCGTGTTCAACGGCGGACCCGGCGCGGCGTCGGCGTTTCTACAGCTCGGTGCGCTCGGCCCGCGGGTCGTGAACTTCAGCGCCAATGGTGCGGGCGCCGTGGAGCCCGTCGCGCTCGCCGACAATCCCGACACCTGGCTCGACTTCACCGACCTCGTGTTCGTCGATCCGGTAGGCACCGGCTACAGCCGCAGTGCGGCGGGAACGCCGGAGGCGGACCGCGCCTTCTTCGGCGTCGACAAGGATGCATCCGCGATGGCGGAATTCGTCCGGCTGTATCTGACGCGGGCCGGACGTCTGCTGTCGCCGGTGCTGCTCGCCGGCGAAAGCTACGGCGGCTTCCGCGCGGCCCTGCTCACCGATCGCCTTCTGGGCATGGGCGTTGCCGTGCGTGGCGCGGTATTGATCTCGCCCGCCCTGGAGTTCTCCATGCTGCGCGGCAACCGCTTTTCGGTGATCCCCCACGCGCTGGTGCTACCGTCGCTAGCCGCCGCCCATTTGGAGTTGCGCGACGGCCCCGGCGGGTCGCTCGATCAGCTGGCGGAAGTCGAGCGCTTCGCGCGCACGGACTACCTTTTGCACTTGACCTCGGGCGTACGCAACGATCCCAAGATTGATGCCGAGTTGGTGCGCTACACGGGGCTTGGCGCCGATGCCGTCGCGCGGCATTACGGCCGGATTACCGTGCGCACCTTCACACGCGCGTTCGAGCGGCGAACCGATCGTCTGCTCAGCAACTACGATGGGACCGTCAGTACGCCGATGCCCCGCGACAGCGGCGTGCGTTTCGATCCGATCCTGGACAACGCCATCGCCGCCCTCGAGCCGGCGTTCGTGCAGTACGTGCGCGCCGAACTCGGCTATCGCACGGATCTTCCCTACCGGTTGCTCAACCGCGAGATCAGCGAGCATTGGGATTTCGGCACCTCGCCGACGCGCCAGGGCTATGCCGGCGCGCTTCTCGAACTGCAGAAGGCGCGCACCCGGCACCCGCCGCTCGGCGTGCTCGTTGTCCACGGCTATACCGACCTCGTCACGCCATACAGCGTGTCGCGCTACCTGATCGATCAGCTGGCGCCGATCGAAACCGCACGGGCGATCGAGATGCGCGTGTATCGCGGCGGGCACATGATGTACTTGCGTCCGGCCTCGCGGCAGGCGCTCGCGCGCGATGTCCGCGCTTTCTATGGGCAACTCTCCGCGCCTTGAATGGCGGCATTTGCCGCATCGCCCATGCCCATTCGCCCGGTGCGCCGACCCTGGCGCGAAGCCTCATGGACGCCTTGCCCAGGCGACCAGCAGCTCCTTGAGCGGTTCGCCGACGCGGGCACCGCGGTGTGCTGCCGTCGGATTGGCATAGGAGATCACGCCGTCTGCAAAAACCGAGCCGGCATCGCCGATGCGCGCCGACTGGACGGAGACGGTCAGCCCGGCGATGCCGCGCGCCTCCAGCGCCGCCAGCCGACCGATGCCGGCGCGGTCGCGGCCGATGCCCGCATCGCTGAAAGTCGCCGCGAAGGCGTCGACCTTCAGGGCCATCCTCGCATCGCCGCCGACAAGCGCGCCGTGCGAGGCGGTGACGATAATCTGGCCCTCGTCTTCGCTGCGGATCAGGGAGGCCGAATCAACCAGCACGATGCGCCTGCGCCATCCGTCCTCGGCGATCACGCGCCGCGTTTCCCCGCAGGGTTCCGGGTCGCGGTTGCTCGGCTGTGCCCCGAGCAGGAGCCGGACCGCTTCGCGACAGGGCATGCCCTGGCCGACTCCGAGCGCGGCGGCGGATCGATTGACGAAGCTGATGATGCCACGCTGAAGCATATCCTGCGCATCGCCGATGCGGCAGCTTGCGTGCGAGGCGGTTGCGGCAGCGACCCCTAAGCTTTCGGCCATGGCGAGGACGGCGATACCGGCGGCGTCCTTGCCGACGCCAGCGTCGTTGTGGACGACCGCGCGGGGGTGCGCCGAAAGCGTAAGATAGGCGGCGTAGCGGCCGCCATGCGAGCCGGTAAGGATCAGCGTGCCGCGCGCGCTGCCGAGCTTCGTTGCCGTGTCGGCTAGCACGATCGCGCTTCCTTCGCCGCCGTTGTGCATGGTGTCTGTCTCCGGGTTGCATGGTGCCGGCTCGCCAGCATGCGCCGACGCGGCGCTGCGCGCCAAGCGCCAAGCGCAATTCGGCTGACAGCGCTCCCTTCCTTGCCATAGAAATCGGGCGCGGGGAGCGGCGCGGGGCGCCTTGGCGCCGGGACGAAGGCAAGCGCAGCCGGCGGTGTCGGGAGGGCGATGCGCGATGGACGACGGCATCACGCTTTTTGGCAGCTTCACGTCGAGCTAAGCCCGTGCAGTATTTGGCCATGCAGTATTTGGCCGTGCTGTATTTGGCCATGCTGTATTTGGCATGTGCGGGGGTCGGTTTCTCGTTTGCGGCGCTGCCGGGTTTCGCCCTGTCCTTGCAACGCATGGCGAAGCGGGACTGCGAAATTACCCCGGCGTGAACCAGGCACCGCATGTCGGGGGTACGCGGATGGTACGGCGGAGAAGGTCGGTGCGGCGGGGTCTTGCAGCATGCGCGTGTTGGTGACCGGCAGTACTGGGTTCATCGGCAGGGCCTTCGTTCGGCTTCTGCTGCAGCACGGCTATCGCGTGCGCTGTGCGACGCGGCGGCCGACGGAGCTTCCCGAGGGGGCTGAGCTTGCCGTCGTCGGAGATTTCACCGAGCGCCCGGATTGGCAGCCAGCGCTGGACGGGGTGCGCGCCGTTGTGCACCTGGCGGGCCTTGCACACCGCGGGCAGGGCATCGGTGAGGCGGAAGCCTACGCGGCGATCAACATCGGCGGCACCGCCGCGCTCGCCGAGGCAGCGGGCAGGGCCGGCGTCGAGCGCCTGATTCTCCTCAGCTCCATCGCCGTCAATGGTGACAGCCCGCAGCGGCCGCTGCGCGAGGAGGACGCGCCGCGCCCGAGCGGCGCCTATGCGCTCTCCAAGTGGCAAGCGGAGCAGCGCCTCGTCGCGATCGCATCAGAGCATGCCATGGCCTGGTGCATCGTGCGCCCACCGCTGGTGTACGGCGCCGGTGCGCCCGGCAATTTTCAGCGTCTGCAGCGGGCGATCGCGCGCGGGTGGCCGCTGCCGCTCGGCGCGGCGGCGGCCAAGCGCAGCTTCATCGCCCTCGACAATCTCTGCGCGGTGCTGCACAGGGCTCTCGACGCACCCCAGGCCCGCAACGGGCTGTTCCTCGCCAGCGACGGGGAGGATGTTTCCACCGCGGAGTTCGTCAGGGCGCTGGCGCGCCACATGGGCACACACCTCCGCCTGATCCCGGTGCCCCCCGTCCTGGTCAAGGCAGCTGCCGCGTGCACCGGGCGCGCGGCCGATGCAGGTAAGCTGTTTGAGCCGCTGCAGATCGACATTTCGCGCCTGCGCGAGCACCTCGGCTGGCGCCCCGTCGTCACCCTCGAAGAGGGACTGCGCCGCGCTGCGGGCAAGCCCTGAGCCGGAAACCCTGGCGACGACTTCTATGGCCAATCGCTGATTAGAAGCGCAGGCGCTTGGCGCAGGCGCGCAACCCGAAATTGGTCAGGCACCACGCGGCGTCCAGCCATGCGAGGCGTTCGACGTGGCGGTAAATGTGCCAAACCCAACCCGCCGAACGCAGCGGCCGGCTTGAAACCGAATCACCACGCACACGGTAACGCGCGAGATCCTCGCGAAGACCGTAGGCCACGTGTCCCTGCCTGAGGATGCTGAGCCAAAGGCAAAAATCGTCATAGCCGGTATCGGTGATCGATACTTTGCCGGCGATGTCGCGGTCGATCATGGCCGTCAGGGTGGCGATCGCCGTGTTGCACAACAGCTGGCGATAGCTGAGTGACCGCGGCACCGGCCGCGACCGACCGATCCGCGACCCATCGGCGCTGATGCGACGAAAGGAGGTATAGGAGAGCGCTGCCTGCTTGGCCGCCATGAAGGCGACCTGGCGCTCGAGCTTGGTCGGCAGCCAGAGATCGTCACTGTCAAGGAAGGCGAGATAGCGTCCGCTGGCGGCATCCAGGGCGACCTGACGGGCGCGGGCGGGGCCGCCGTTCTCGCGGCAGCGCAGCAGTTTTACGCGCGGATCCGAGTGCGCGACGCCTGCCACCAGATCGGCAGTGCGATCATTCGAGCAGTCATCGGCGACCAGCATTTCCCAATCTGGCATGGTCTGGGCGCGCACCGATGCGATGGTCGCCGCGACGTAGTCGGCGGCATTCCAGGCGGGCGTGAGGATCGAGACGAGCGGCATGGCCGCCCGTTGTGCCGGATCGAACGGCTGTCTCGCAAGCGACAAACGGCGGGAGGCAGCGGCCTCGCGGCCCTCGCCTCCCTCCCGCTTACCCATTTACCCATTAGGCGCCGGCGCAGCGCGGCTGCGACTTCCTTCTTGGCCGGGGGTCGCCGGGCGCGCGCTGGCACATCTTCGCCGTGCAGTTGTTGCAGCGCAGTTGACAGTTGCGCCGCGCGGGCGGCACATTCCCGCCGGCTTCGCGTGCGGCGCGGCAATGGCCGGGAGGCAAGGGAATCGCCAGCAATCCGTCGGGCTTGGTTGTCCGGGGCAAGCGCTGGCCCAACGCATCGGCGGGGTGCGGCACTGAGCGGCGCACCGGCCCAAGGCGTGCAACGCGCGTGGGTGGGTTGCCAAGCGCGGGAAAGAGGGAGCGAGGGGGCATGCGCCAGGCATTGCCGGCGGGGATCAGCATCCGCCACGGAGCAGGGCTCGCCTTGCCAGCCATCGTCGTAGCGAGGCCACGGGGTGGTAATGTTCGCCACCCGCTGCGCCGGCAATGGCGTCAAGGCGCTCGCCCGTGGGCCGTGCGGTGAACTCCGACAAGACGGCGGTGCTGCTCTCCGGAGGCAATCCGGCGGCGGCTCCACCCTGGCGCGGCCGGCAGGCGGCAGTGCCGCAAGCCGTTGCGGCGTGGACCATGGTCGGTGTCCTCGTCTACCTCCTGGTGCCGCGCGCCGCGCCGTTCCTTATGCCGTTATCCTTCGTCGCGCCGTTGCTCGCGCACTGGGCGAGCACCGGACGGGTGCACTGGCCGCGGCCCTCGGCGGTGTTCGTCATCCTCGTCCTGGCCGCGATCTACCTGCTTATCAATTGCACCTGGTCGCTTAGTCGTGCAGCCGCGTATTCGGAGGTCGCCTGCCTCTGGCTGTTCATTGCCACGCTCTATGCGACGGTCGCAGTGCTGCGTGTCACGCAAGCGCCGCTCCTGCGGGCGATGGCCACCGGATTTGTTGTGGCGATGTTGCTCGGTGGTGCCTTCCTCTGCTTTGAAACGTTCAGCGGACAGGCGGTGCACCGGCTGATCTTGGCGTTGGCGCCGTCCTGGCACCCGCCCGCGGAACACCTGCGCATGGAGGGGCAGCGCGTCGCGTTTCTCGAACCGCACCTGCTCAACCGCAGCATGACCGCCCTCAGCCTGCTCATCTGGCCGGCCGCGCTCGCCATCACCGGGCTTGGCGGCGATGCGCGCAGAAAGCGGCTGCTGCTGCTCGGGCTTGCCGTGGTCGTCGCGGCAATATTCCGATCCGAACACGGAACGTCCAAGCTGGCGTTCATCGGCGCCGCCGCGACCTATGGCCTGTGCTTGCTCGTGCCGACGGTCACCCGCCGGCTCGTGATCGCAGCATGGATTGCAGCGACGCTGTTCGTTGCCCCGCTCGCAGCGCTCGCCTATGCCAAGCAGCTCTATCTGGCGAGCTGGCTGCCCAGAACGGCCGACATGCGCCTGGTCATTTGGGGCTACACCAGCGGCCTAATCCGCAAGGCTCCCCTGCTCGGCGTCGGGGTCAGCAGCGCGCGCACGCTCAGCCACAGCGACGATGCCCATCCCGTCTTCGCGCCCGGCTCTGACTTCCGGCTGACCACCGGTTGGCACAGCCACAACGCCTATCTGCAGACCTGGTTCGAGACGGGCGCTATCGGCGCTCTACTGCTGCTCGTATTCGGCCTGCTGGTGCTGCGCTCGGTGGCCGCCAGCCCCGCTGCGCTGCGCCCTTACCTCTATGCCACGTTCGTCAGTTGCGCGCTGATGGCCAACAGCAGCTTCAGTCTGTGGGCGCCGTGGTTTCTCGCCTCGTTCGGCCTTGCAGCGGTGTTTGCCGTTCTCGGCACGGAACTCGCCTCGCGCAGCGCGCAAGCCGCCGGGGATGCGCACCTCCCTGTACCATGAGCCACCACCTGCGCCGCGGGTCACACCGGCACGCCAGCGGGGTGGCCCGGGCCGTCGACGTCGTGCGGGTGGCGCAAAGAGCCATGGCCCGCTGGCAGGCAGTCGGTGCCCGCGTCTGATCGAGGTGAGGGAAGCTTCAGCGGACGCGAAACAACGGCTCCAGCGGCGCGCAGCGCAGATACTGAGCGATGCGGCGATCACGCACGGCACGGGCAAGCAGTGGAAAGACCTCCTCGTAGGCATCGAACAGCGCGTCGAGATCGGCCTGCGAATGTGCGTGCGTGAGGTTGTGGGTGCCAAGCGACAAAATCCCGCGCGCCAGGATCTCCTGCGTCCACAGCGTCTTGATTTCCCAGCTGCTGCACCCCTGCGCGTCGCGGAACAGGAGGAAGGTCCACGCCGGGTGGCCGGCGATGCTCAGGAATTCCTGGCATTGGTGGCGCACGATCTGTTCGCGGACGCGGGCGAGCAGGAGTTCGCCCTTGGCACGCAGCTTGGCAACGACATCCTCGCGGGCGAGCTTGGTCAGCACCGCTTTTGCGGCGGCGAGCGACAGGGTTTCGCCGCCCATGGTGAAGGAGAAGAAAATCTCCTCGAACTCCCGCATGACGTCGGCGCGGCCAGCCACCACCGACAGCGGATAGCCGTTCGCCAGACCTTTGCCGAACGTGGCGAGGTCGGGCACGACACCAAACAGCTCCTGGGCGCCGCCATTGGCAAAGCGGAAACCAGTGATCGTCTCGTCGAACATGGCGAGCGCCCCGTGGTCGTGTGCGAGATCGACGACACCCTGCAGAAAACCGGGCTGCGGTTCCGAGGTGTTCATCGGTTCGAGGATGACCGCAGCGAACTCGCCCTGCCGCTCCTGCAGCAAGCGTGCCAGCGCCTCAAGGTCGTTGTAGGGAAACGCGTGCGTCAGCGCACGCGTCGCCTCCGGTACGCCCTTGTTGCGCGCGGTCGAGCCGATGTACCAGTCCTGCCAACCGTGGTAGCCGCACACCGCGACGCGGTCGCGGCCGGTGAACGCCCGCGCCGCGCGAATGGCCCCCGATGTGGCGTCCGAACCGTTCTTGCCAAAGCGCACCATCTCTGCGCAGGGAACCATGGCGATGATGAGTTCTGCGACCTCGGTTTCGAGCGGATGCGCCAGGGTGAATATGGTGCCTTCCCCGAGCTGCGCGGCGACGGCCTTGGACACGTCGGGATCGCAGTGTCCAAGCGTGACCGAAGCGAGCGCGTTGACGAAATCGACGAACGCGTTGCCATCGACGTCCCAAACCTTGCTCCCCGCGGCGCGCGCGAGGAAAAACGGCGAGACATTCCGCGGGTATTGCAGGTAGCTCTTGGAAAACGTCTGCGTCCCGAGCGGGATCACCTTTAGTGCTCGCTGCAGCATGGCTTCGGATTCACTAAAATATCGCGGGCTCATGGCGGGGACGGTCTACTCCTTTT
>JBPYEF010000173.1:0-6048 GCA_051985875.1 Hyphomicrobiaceae bacterium | reverse complement strand
TGCGTAGTATATGTCGTTGATGGTTGTGATGCCGGATTTGACCATGTCGATGGCGCCAACATGAGCCAGATCGTGCCATTCCTCCGCCGTCAATTCCTGCTCGCCACGAAAGCCGATGCTATAAAGGGTGACGCCTCCGGGTGGATCGTCGGTCTGGCTGCGAAACACGATCGAAGCCGTGTGGCAATGGGCGTTGACGAAGCCGGGAAGAATAGCCTGACCGCGCGCGTGGATGGTGCGCTTTGCCGCCCAGCTTGCGTGCGGTTGCGCGGGTCCGCAATGCACGATGCGGCCGCTGCGAATTGCAACCTGCGCCCCGGCGATGACGGGCACTCCCTCCGTCATCGGCAGCAGGAAGTCGCCCTGGACGAGGAGATCAACGGTCTCGGGCTCCAAGCTCATGGCCTCACCTATTGTTGTGATAGGCGCCGGTCGCTTGCACTTCCCGGTCGCATCGCCGCCGCGCCTGGCAAACCGTCGCCGTACTGCCTGCGGCGCCAAGGCACGGCCGGCGCGGTCATGGGCATTGGCGCCGGCCGCCGCACCATCAGGGTTTGCCCTCGCCGCGGAGAAACTCGGCGAACGCCCTGAGCGTGACCTCGGAAACGTGGTGCTCAATACCCTCCGCGTCGGCCTCGGCGGCTTCCGCGGGCACCCCAAGCGCGCGCAGCACGTCGACCACGAGCCGATGGCGCGCACGGGCGCGGCTAGCGAGCTTATGCCCAGTATCGGTCAGGAAGATCCCGCGGTAGGGACGTCCGGTGGCTAGGCCTTCGCGCTTGAGACGCGCAATGGTCTTGATGGCCGTGGCATGCGACACGCCGATGCGCCGGGCGATATCCGTCGGGCGCGCCTCGCCGCTGCTCGCCAACAGATCAGCGATCAACTCGACGTAGTCCTCGTGCAAAGCGCTTGACTGCGCCGATCGCGCCTTGCGGAACCGCCGCGCCTGCGCCGGCTCGGTCGGGAGCTGCGTGCTCGTTGCCTGCTTGTGCTTCATGGCCGCCAGGTGTCCGGTCTGCCCCTCCCGCGCCGGATCCAATACCGCTAAAGCCAAGGTGTCAAATTGTTTCCTTGGCTACATTGTGCATGTTGACAAGTTATCATCGGTCGATAAGCTGTAATTGTAGCATTAGCTACACCTTGGCGCAGGTGTTATGTCCGGGACCGCGGCCGAAGCCATGCAGAAAGAGAGCTCGCTGAGCCAGCGCGCGGTGTCCTCGGCGCGAGCAATCCTGGGCGGACAGCGGCGAGGGGTGCACGCCTACTTGGCGTTCGTCGGTCCGGCGGTGGTCGCCTCGATCGCGTACATGGATCCAGGAAACTTCGCGACCAACATCCAAGCGGGCGCGAAGTACGGCTACACGCTGCTGTGGGTGGTGTTGCTCGCCAACGGCGTGGCCATGTTGTTCCAGGGCCTATCGGCGAAGCTGGGCATCGTCACGGGGCGCAACCTCGCGGAGATGTGCCGCGAGCAGTTTTCCCGCCCGGTGGTCTGGGGCATGTGGCTGATCAGCGAGGTCGCCGCCATGGCCACCGATCTGGCCGAGTTCCTCGGGGGCGCCATCGGTTTGGCCCTGCTGTTTGGCATGCCGCTGCTGTATGGAATGGTGGTGACGGGCGTCCTCGTCTACGCGATCCTGATGTTCGAGCGGTTCGGATTCCGCCCGGTCGAGCTGATCATCGGCTGTTTTGTTGCGGTCATCGCCCTCTGCTATCTGGCCGAAATGATCATTGCGCCGATCGACTGGCGCTCGGCGGCATGGCACGTCATATCGCCGCAGCTGCCCGACAGCACGGCGCTGCTGCTGGCCGTCGGCATTATCGGTGCAACGGTCATGCCGCACGCCGTCTACCTGCACTCCGGCCTGACACAATCCCGGATACCGCCGCGCGATGAACATGAGCGGCGCGCCATCTTGCGGATATCCGCAACCGAGGTCGTCGTCGCGTTGGCAATTGCCGGCACAGTGAACATGGCCATGGTGATGACGGCCTCGAGCGCCTTTCATGCCGGACATCGGGATGTCGCGCAGATCGAAACTGCCTATCACACGCTCACGCCACTGCTCGGGACAGCCTCGGCCGGTATCTTCTTGGTGTCCCTGCTCGCGTCCGGCGTTTCCAGCTCCACCGTCGGCACGCTTGCCGGACAGATGATCATGCAAGGCTTCGTAGGTTTTCGCATTCCCATTTGGGTGCGACGCCTCGTAACCATGCTGCCGGCGTTCATCGTCGTCGGCCTCGGCGCCAACACCACCGCCTCACTGGTCCTCAGCCAGGTGGTGCTCAGCATCGCGCTGCCGTTCCCGATGATCGCCCTCGTCCTGTTTACGCGGCGGACGGACATCATGGGCCGTTTCGCCAACGGCGCGCTGACCAGTGTTGCGGCCATAGCCGGCACCGTGTGCGTGCTGTTGCTTAACCTGCTGCTGATTCTGCAGACCTTTGGGGTACCGCTACCGGGCTTGGCCTTCTGAACGGCGCGCGCGGCGCCGCCCAGCGCAGCGCGCCAGCTTGCGCGGATCCCCTCCGTCGCGCCCGGGCGAGCGCGCCGGCTCGTCAGCTGCGACCCCAGAGGCGGCGGGTGGCGATTTCGGCTCCTTGGACGAGGCTCGTGAGCTTCTTGAACGCCACTTTCGGATCGACCATCCGGTCCCCGGCGAAGGCGGCGAAACCGGAATCGGTCGAGGCGATCACGCGTTCCCGCCCGACCACGCCGGCAAACCGCTCGAGCCGGTCGGCCACCACCTGCGGATGTTCCGCGTAGTTGTTGGTGACGTCGATCACGCCGGGGAGCAGGATTTTGTCGTCGGGCAGCTTGATGCTCTGAAAAACCCGCCATTCGTGCTGATGGCCCGGCGTCGCCGCCTCAAGCATGAGCTGGCGCGGCCGCGCCTTGAGGATCACCGGGAGAATCTTCTCGAGCGCGATGTCATGAGTGTGTGGACCCTCGTAGTTACCCCAGGACACATACATGCGCAGCCGTTCCGGCGGCAATCCAGACAACGCGTGATTGAGCGCTTCGACCTGTTCGTGCGCGTGCCGCAGGAAGGCAGCATCGCTCGAGTGTTTGAATACGGTGTGGCGGCCCATTGCCAAATCCGGGCAATCGATTTGTAGCTCAAGGCCGGCCTCGACGATCGCTTGGTACTCGACGCGCATGGCCGCGGCCAGTGCCTCGAGGTAGGCGGCGTGCGTCGGGTAGAAGCGGTTGGGGTGAAAGATGGCAATGAGACCGGGGGAGGCCGCGGTCAGAAATGCCCCACATGGCTGGTGCTTGTCCAGCGCGGCGCACATGCGCCGGACGTCGTCGTCGATCGGAGCGCGCGTGCGCAGGGTTACCGGGCCGGTACACAGCGGCCTGCGAAACCGCAAGGCCGAGGCACGCCGCTGCAGCGCGTGCTCCGCGGCTCTGGGAAATTCATCGAGGTCGGCAGGCGTGACGAGCGCACTGTCTCCGGAGAAGCCGGTCAGGCGGTGCTGCACGTAGCTCGCGTAAGTGATCTTGGAGAACTCACCGTCGGAAACGATGTCGATGCCGATGCGCTTTTGCCGCTCCACCTCGACGTCAATCGCCTCGCTGATGACCGCATCGTAGAGCTCGTCCGACACCGCACTGCCCTGCTCGATCGCCAGCACCACGTCACAAACCATTTCGCTGCGCGGCAGACTGCCGACGTGGGTGGTAAGAATGCGATCGCTGCTGCTCAAAAGGCCGAACCCTCTCATTCGCCGACCCGGCGCCAGCAAGCTGCGGCGGCATCGGCAGCGCGCATGCGCCAACCCGATGCGCAAGCGCGCCGATCACTATAGCACGCGCGGCGCGAGACAGGTACGCGTGGCGGCTTGGTGCACACCGGGGATACTCGCCGCCCGCCGGTTTTGGCAGGGAGCCCGACTGTAAGCCGACCAACAACGGCGCGGCACCGCAAGGCGCTGCGCTGCGGTTCGAGGTGCTTCGGCCCCGGCGAGCGACTATTTGCCGAGCGTTCGCCAGGCTTCAAGGCTCGCGCCGAGACGCTTGTCGCTTGCAGAGAATTTCCGCGGTGGCCGCCGGCAACGGCGGGCCACAGGCACACGCACAGGCACACGCACAGGCGCACCGGCATTGTCGGAAACAAACCGCAGGGGGCCGGCGACCATGAACCGTTTCCAACCAATCGCCTGCCGGTGACGGCCCCTTGAGGGTCGTGCTCGGGTGCGCCAGCAGTTGCGCGCATGGGGCGAGCGCGGGCGCCGCGCGGGGTAGGGAGCAGATCGAGGCGTCGGCTAGATGCGCCCCGCCGCCAGCGCATGACAGGCCGCCCTGTGGTCCTGCCCGATAAGCGCCGGCAGCGTCACGCGGCACGGCGCGAAAACCCAAGGGCAGCGCGGATGGAACGCACATCCCGGCGGCGGCGCAATCGGGTTGGGGATTTCACCTTCAATCGGGCGGCGCGGGCGGCCGCTCATCGCGAGGTCGGGAAGCGCGTCCAGCAGCAGACGGGTATAGGGGTGGCGGGGAGCCGCGAACAGCTCGGATGCCGGTGCGACCTCGACCAGGCGCCCGAGATACATCACGCCGATTCGCGTGGCCATGTGGCGCACGACCGCCAGATTGTGGCTGATCAACAGATAGGAAAGCCCGAGCCGGTCCTGCAGATCGCGCATCAGGTTGAGAATCTGCGCCTGCACCGAAACGTCGAGCGCGCTCGTCGGCTCGTCGCAGACAATGAATTCCGGATTCGAGGACAGAGCGCGCGCGATGCAAATGCGCTGGCGTTGTCCGCCGGAGAACTCGTGCGGGTATTTGCGCCCGTCCGCCGGGTCGAGGCCAACGAGATTCAGCAGCTCACCGACCCGGTTGTCGATGTCGCGCCGGCGCTCGGCAAGTCCGAAGGCAATGATCGGATCGGCGATGATGCGATCGACGCGCCAGCGTGGGTTGAGGCTGGCGTAGGGGTCCTGGAAGATCATCTGCAGTCGGCGGCGCAGCCGCTGACGCTCGCCCGCGCGCCGCGCCTCCCACATGTCGATGCCATCGATGCTGACCCTACCCGAGGTCGGCCGCAGCAGACCGACCACCATGCGGGCGATGGTCGATTTACCCGAGCCCGACTCGCCGACCAGTGCCAATGTCTCGCGCCTGCCGATGGCAAAGGATACGTCACTTGCCGCCCGCAGGTAGGCCCTGCGCTGACCCTCGATCAGCCGATCAAGCCATGGCTTGGAAACATCGAAGACACGCGTGAGGTTGTTCGCGACGACGAGCGGAACGGGTGTCATTCCGCACCCCGCGTGTGATCCTCGGCCGCCAGCCAGCAGGCCACCCGGCATGGGCCGGCGGTGATCGGCTCCGGTCGTTGCGCGCGGCAACGGCTGACGGCATCGCCACAGCGCGGATGGAATGCGCAACCCTGGGGTATCGCCGCGAGGCGCGGCATGGAACCCGGGATCTGCAACAGTCGCTGCATGTCACCCGTGATGCCTGGAATGGCGCCCATCAAGCCTCGGGTATAGGGGTGCCGCGGCCGCTGCACGACTTCGCGCACCGGTCCGATTTCGGCGATGCGACCGGCGTACATGACGGCCACGCGGTCCGCCGTCTCTGCGATCACCCCCATGTCGTGGGTGATCAGCATAACGGCGGTGCCGCGCTCGCGGCAGAGCCGCTTCAGAAGCGCGATGATCTGCGCTTGGATCGACACATCGAGGGCGGTGGTTGGCTCATCGGCGATGAGCAGATCGGGTTCCGCGCAAAGCGCCAGCGCCAGCACCACGCGCTGGCGCATGCCGCCCGAGAACTCGTGCGGATAGCTGTCGATGCGCACGCGCGCGCCTTGGATGCCCGCCTCCTCGAGCAACTGGATGGCGCGCTCGCGCGCCGCAGCGGGCGACATCTTGAGATGCGTGCGCATGGTTTCGACGATCTGCTCGCCGACGCGATACAGCGGATTGAGGCTGGTGAGGGGGTCTTGGAATACCATGCCTATGCGCCGCCCGCGCAACTTGCGCATGGTCTCTTCAGGCAGATTGTCGATGCGCTCACCCATCAGGCGCACCTCG
>JBPYEF010000172.1:0-3931 GCA_051985875.1 Hyphomicrobiaceae bacterium | reverse complement strand
TTCGAACCGGGGCCAACCCCGGTCTCTCGGCCGCTTTACCTGGCGCCTACCGAGGCGCAACGGCTGCTGGGCGCGCGCGATGTTCTCCTCGTCGGCTCGGGCGCGGACGCGGTCGGCAGCGCCGTCGCCGCGGCCGGAGGCAGGGCCGAGGCGGCACTGCCTAGGCTGCAGCCGCGCGCGTGCTCCCTGCTGCCGCTCGGTGCCGGGGCCGCGAGCGGCCCGGTGCGGCCGCTGTACCTGCGCCCGCACGGAGCCAAAGAGCCGGCGGGCGGCCAATGAGCGGGGCCGACGCGCAGATCGTGCCGGCAGCGCCAAACGATGCCGACGCGCTTGCCGACGCACATGCGCGCGTGTTCGAAGCCGCCTGGGACCAGGCCGCATTCGCCCGCTTGCTGCAGCGCCCGGGCGCCGTTGCCTTCATAGCCCGCTGCGCATCGCCCCCCGGGGCGGTCGGCTTCATCCTGGGCCAGCTGGCCGCCGACGAAGCCGAGATCCTCTCCCTCGGCGTGATCAGCGCGCGGCGGCGGCAGCGCATCGCCACCCGCCTCGTTGCGGCGCTTGCCGGCGCGGCGCGGCCGGCCGGGGCGCGCAGGCTCTTTCTTGAGGTTGCGGCCGACAATAGCGCCGCGGTGCACCTGTACGCGCGGCTCGGCTTTGCCGAGGTCGGCCGGCGCGCGGCCTACTTTCAGTCGCCCGCAAGGCCTGCACAGGATGCCCTGTTGCTGTGTCTGACGCTGTGACAGGTGGCCAAGCACGGATGTTGCCAAGCGCAAGCCTGCCGCTTTGCCGGCGGCAGGGATCTCGGCTACAGGAGGGCACAAGATTCCGTGCCGGCGCACGCGGTGCCCTTGGAGCGACGATCGGGGTGACGGAAAAGCTCTACGTGAAGACGTTCGGCTGCCAAATGAACGTCTATGATTCGCAGCGCATGGCCGAGGCGCTCGGCGACCTGGCGGAGACGTCCGTCATGGAGGAAGCCGACGTCATCCTTTTCAATACCTGTCACATTCGCGACAAGGCTGCGGAAAAGGTTTACTCCGACCTTGGCCGCGTCCGGCAGCTCAAGGCCAGCCGCGAGCGCGCGGGCAAGCGGACCATTGTCGCCGTTGCCGGCTGCGTCGCCCAGGCCGAGGGCGCCGAAATCGTGCGCCGCGCGCCGGTGGTCGATGTGGTGGTTGGGCCGCAGGGCTATCACCGGCTCGGGGAGATGATTGCGCTGGCGCGTACACAAGCACGCCAGGTGGTCGACACACAGTTCCCCGTCGAGGACAAGTTCACGCACCTGCCGCAGCGCCGGCCGGCGGGGAGCGTCAGCGCCTTGCTCACGGTGCAGGAGGGCTGCGATAGGTTCTGCAGCTTCTGCGTGGTGCCCTACACGCGCGGGGCGGAATTCTCCCGCCCCGTTGCCGACATTGAACGCGAGGCGCGGCAGCTGGCAGCCAGCGGTGTGTGCGAGATCACCCTCCTCGGTCAGAACGTCAACGCCTATCACGGGGCCTATCACGGGGCCCTTTGCCAGCCCAATCATCCGGGAGAGGAGCGCTGCTCGCTCGCGCAGCTGATCGATCGCCTCGCCGAGATCCCCGGCATTGCGCGCCTGCGCTACACGACGAGCCATCCGTGCGACATGGCGGAGGACCTGCTTACCGCACACCGTCGCCAACAGAAGCTGATGCCCTATCTGCATCTGCCGCTGCAGTCCGGATCCGACCGCGTGCTCGCCGCCATGAACCGGGGGTACACCGTGGCCGAGTACCTCGCACTCGCGGCACGCATTCGCGCCGAACGCCCCGACCTGGCGTTGTCCACAGACCTCATCGTCGGCTTTCCCGGTGAGACCGATAGGGAGTTCCGCGCCACGCTGGCCGCGGTCACGCGGGTCGGCTTCGCCCAGGCCTATGCGTTCATGTTCAGCCCGCGCCCGGGCACCCCCGCGGCAACGCTGCCCGATCAGGTGCCGGAGGCGGAGAAGAGGAAGCGCTTGCACGCCCTGCAGAAGCAGCTGCTCGATCAGCAAACGGCGTTCAATAAAGCTTGCGTCGGCCGTACCATGCGCGTTCTGTTTGAACGGCCGGGCCGCCATCCCGGCCAGCTCGCGGGCCGCTCGCCCTACCAGCAGGCGGTGCACGCACCCGCAGCCCCCTCCTTGATCGGCCGCATCGCCGAGGTGGAAATCGTCGACCTCGATGCCCATTCTCTTGCTGGTAGGGTAAGCAGGGTGTGCTGTGAGGAAGGTGGCAATGGCGATCGCAGCGCATAATTCCCCGCTCGCCCCGGCAGCGCCCCATGTGCTGGTCATGCTAGGCGCCGGACGGGAGCACGCCCCGGCGGAGACGGTGGCCACCCGTGTCACGTCGCGTGAATTTGTGCTAGGCTAGGAGCCCGGGGTGTACCTCGAACACGGAGATTGGTTAAGGAGGCCGACGACTTGAGCGGCATTCGCGGGCCAACGGCAACGGGCCTGGGCAAGGAATTTGCAAGCGGACGCGCCCGCTTGGATGTGCCTTTCGAGGACAACCGGCACCTCAACCGCCTGCTGGGGGAATACGACGGACATCTGGCGCTGTTGGAAGAGCGACTCGGCATAGATGCCCACGCGCACGGCAACGTCGTGACGCTCGCCGGGACGGCTGCCGCCTGCCACACCGCTCGGGACGTGCTCGAGAAGCTCTACGCCCGCGTGCGCCAGGGCGAGGACATCGGCCCGGGCGACATCGACGGGCTGTTGCGCCATGCTGCCGATGCCGCGTCCGCCGACGGCCTGGTCCGTATTCGCACGCGCCGCAAGGTGATCACCGCGCGCTCGCCGAACCAGAGCACCTACATCAAGATGCTCGATCGGTCCGATCTCGTGTTCGGCCTTGGTCCCGCCGGCACGGGCAAAACCTATCTCGCCGTCGCGCACGCGGCACAGTGCCTGGAGCGCGGCCTGGTCGAACGCATCGTCCTGTCGCGGCCGGCGGTCGAGGCCGGGGAGCGGCTCGGGTTCCTGCCCGGCGACATGCGCGAGAAGGTCGACCCCTATCTGCGCCCGCTGTACGACGCCCTCTACGACGTGCTGCCACCGGCCAAGGTGGAGCGCGATCTGACGACCGGGGTCATCGAGATCGCGCCGCTCGCCTTCATGCGTGGGCGCACGCTCGCGCACGCCTTCGTCATCCTCGATGAGGCCCAGAATACCACGAGCATGCAAATGAAGATGTTTTTGACCCGCCTCGGCGAGGGCTCGAAGATGGTTGTCACCGGGGATCCCAGTCAGATCGACTTGCCGTCCGGTCAAACCTCGGGGCTCGAGCAGGCGGTGCGCCTGCTCGAGGGTGTCGCCGGGGTGGAAACGCTGCGCTTCACCTCCCGCGACGTGGTCAGACGGGACCTGGTGGCCCGCATCGTTGAGGCTTACGACAGGGCGGATCGGGGTTAACGCGGCGATGCGTGGTGCAGGCGTCGGTGCCGTCGCGGACGGCGATGGAGCAGGGAGTGATGACCCGGCGCAGCCGCTGCACGTCGTGCTCGTGGACGAAGAGGGCGACTGGAGCGCCTTTACGGACGCCCACGCGGCGGTCGTGCGCGCCGCAGCCGCGCTGGCTGAGCATCCGGAGTGCCGGCTGCCCGGGCCGCGCAAAGCGAGCGTCGTGCTCGGTAGCGATGCCCTGCTGGCACGGCTGAACTGCAGCTACCGCGGCCGGCACGGGGCAACCAACGTCCTCTCGTTCCCCTATCGGAAACCTGCCGCCGGCGGCGAGGAGGGCTACCTGGGCGACGTCGTGCTGGCGGCGGAGACCATTTGCCGGGAAGCCGGCGCACGCGGCATCGCGCCAACCGCGCACCTGCAGCACCTCGTCGTGCACGGACTGCTGCACCTGCTCGGCCATGGCCATGACAACGATGTCGAGGCGGAGGCCATGGAGGCCCTGGAAAGCGCGATCCTCGC
>JBPYEF010000171.1:0-4260 GCA_051985875.1 Hyphomicrobiaceae bacterium | reverse complement strand
GGCGCAAAGAACGCGCGGCCGTTGCCGGCGCATTCCAGCACCATGCGCAGGGTCTTGGTCCCGCGGTGCCTCTTCAGCTCGCCCAAGGCGACTTCGAGCGGGCGGCTGACCTCGCCGTCGATCGTCAACTTCCAGGCGTCGGCATCGGCCACCGCATCGGGAATTTCCCCGTTGTTGCGCACGAAAAACTTCGCCGTGGGCGTCGTTTCCTCGTCGAGCAGCTGCTCGGGCGTCTCCGCCACCAGCGGGTATTCCTGCAGCAGGACGAGATTGCCGTCCTTGCCCGGAAAGCTCAGCCTGGGTCGGCCGTGCGGCGCCGCCGGGACAGGGTCCGCCTTGGCCTCCTGCGCCAAGGCCGCCGGCAGCAATCCGCGCGGCATATGCCGCGCGAAGGGAATGTTGGCACCGATGGCCGCGCTCAGGGCGGCCAGACCGGTGAGAAAGCCGCGGCGCGTTGCATCGCTTTTGCGCCCGAACACCACGCGATCGGCGCGCTCGGGATCGTCGGCGTAGACCTCGGTGATCAGCCTCTCGAGCTTGCCCATCGCCGCCTCGATTCCGATCGCCGCCCGCGTTGGTCAGGCTAGCGGGGGATGGGGGCAGGATCCTGGCAATGGCGCCGCGACACCCGGTCGCTCGCGATGGCCGCACCGGCCCTCAGAGGTCCCCGCGTGCGAAGCGATAGGTTCGCGAGCAGAACTCGCAGGTGACGGTGACGCCCCCATCGGGTTCGCACAGGTCCTGCAGCTCCTCGAGGCCGAAGGACTGCAAATAGCGTTGGATGCGCTCGCGCGAGCAGCGGCAAGCGGCCGCCAGCACCGTCGCCGGCGTCACGCGCACACCCTCCTCGTGGAACAGCCGATAGAGCAGGCGCTCGGGGGCAAGCATTGGGTCGAGCAGCTCGTGGTCTTCTACCGTGGCAGCCAGGTGGCGTGCCCGGTTCCAGTTCTCCCCGTTCTCCTCCTCACGGCCGTCGTCGCCATCGCCGCCCAATTCCCGTTGCCTGCCGCCCTCGCGCGGCAGCTGCTGCAGCAGCAGCCCGCCGGCACGCCAGCGCCAGCCAGGCTCCCCGTCGCGCGAGGGACCATAGTGGCGCGCGACCGCGAGGCGGATAAAGGTTGGGATCTGCTCGGAGCGGCGGAAGTAGGTGTCGGCGGCCTCGACCAGCGGCTGGGTCTCAAGGGCGACGATGCCCTGATAACGGTTGCTCTCCCCGCCCGGATCGATGGTCATGGCGACGTGGCCCTTGCCGAGCAAGGCACCTTGATCACCGCGGCCCTTGGTCTGCGCCAGGCGTGTGTCTGCCTTGTCGTAGTTGGCATAGCCGCGCACCTTGCCCGGCGCGACGAAGTCGGCGACCAGGAAATCGAGCGGCCCATCGGATTTGGTCTGCAGGATCAGCTTGCTTTGCGCCTTCAACGCCGTGCCGAGCATGGCCGTCAGCGCCAATGCCTCGCCGAGGGCATGGCTGACCGGCTCGGGATAGGCGTGACGGGAGAGGATGCGATCGACCACGTCGCCGAGCCGGATGACGCGGCCGATGAGGTCGGACTTGACCGTGCGGAACGGCAGCACGAGATCGTCGTCGGGCGGCGCCTGCCGCCGTCCTCGTTCCGGCCCAGCCATCAGTCGACCCCGAGGCACCACGCCAAAATCGCCTTCTGCGCGTGCAGACGGTTTTCTGCTTCTTGCCACACGACCGATTGCGGACCGTCGATCACCGCACCGGCGACCTCGTGGCCGCGATACGCCGGCAGGCAGTGCATGAAGATCGCTCCCGGCGCAGCCTTGGCCATCAGTTCCTCGTCGACGGCATAGGGCCCGAGCAGCTGCTTGCGCCTGGTCGCCTCGTTCTGCTGGCCCATCGACACCCACGTATCCGTCACTACACAGTCGGCGCCGACCACGGCCGCGGCCGGATCGTCGGTGAGGGTAACGCGCCCCCCTTCGCGCCTTGCCCAATCGAGAACCGCCCGCTCCGGGTTCAGTTGCGGAGGGCAGGCGAGCGTCAGGCCGAACTGCAAGCGTGCCGCCGCGTGAATCCAGGAGGCGGCAACATTGTTGCCGTCCCCGGCCCAGGCGATCGCACGCCCCTTGATCGGGCCCTTGGCTTCTTCGAAGGTCATAATGTCGGCGACGATCTGGCAGGGGTGCGTGCGGTCGGTCAGGCCATTGATCACCGGTACGCTGGCGTTCGCGGCCAATTCGCTCAGCGTCTCGTGCTTGCCGGCACGCATGACGATCGCATCCGCATAGCGCGAGAGCACCTTGGCCGTATCGGATATGGGTTCACCGCGGCCGGCCTGCAAGTCGGCGTGGTTGAGGGCAATCGTCTGCCCGCCGAGCTGGCGCATGGCGACGTCGAAGGACACGCGCGTGCGCGTCGACGGCTTCTCGAATATCAGCACGAGCACCGCGGCGGCAATGTCTGGGGGCGTGAGCTCGGGCGGACAACGCTTGCCCGCGCGCTTCATGGCGTGACCCATGTCGACGATCCGCCTGAGCGTCGCGCCATCGATGCGATCGAGATCGAGAAAATGCCGAGGAGGAGCCATCACGGCCGTGCCAGCCTAAAACAAGTGCCATGCGCCAGCGCTAGCGCGGCCGCTGCACCGCACGCAGCGCGCGCGCCAGACGCTGCACGGCCTCGCTGATCTCTCCCTCGCTGACATTGAGCGGCGGCAGCAAGCGCACGACGTTCTCGCCGGCGGCGACGGTCAACAGCCGCTCGGCGGTGCAGGCGGCGACGACCTCGGCCGGAGACGGGCGTACTTTGATCCCGGCCAGCAGCCCGCTGCCGCGTACCTCCTCGACGACATCGGCGGCCTCATCCTTGACGCGCGCCAACTCTTGCTTCAGGCGCAGGCCCATCGCCTGCACGTGTTCGAGAAATTCCGGCTCGAGCACCGCATCGAGCACGGCGTTGCCGACCGCCATGGCCAGCGGGTTGCCGCCATAGGTCGAACCGTGGGTGCCCGGCACCATGCCCTTGGCCGCTTCCTCGGTGGCCAGAAACGCCCCGAGTGGAAATCCCCCGCCGATGCCCTTGGCCACCGCCATCACGTCGGGGGTGATGCCTGCCCATTCGTGCGCGAACAGCTTGCCGGTGCGCCCCATTCCACATTGCACCTCATCGAGCACGAGCAACAGACCATGGCGGTCGCAGAGACGGCGCAGCTCCATCAGCCACGATGGCGCAGCCACGCGCACCCCGCCCTCGCCTTGCACGGGCTCGACCATGATCGCCGCGGTTTCCGGCCCGATAGCCGCCTCCACTGCCGCGGCATCCCCAAACGGCACCAGGTCGAAGCCGGGCGCCGGCTGACCGAAGCCTTCAAGGTACTTCTCGTTGCCCGCGGCCGCGATCGTCGCGAGGGTGCGACCGTGAAATGCACCCCGGAAGGTGATGATGCGCCAGCGCTCGGGCCGGCCCGCGGCGTAGTGGTAGCGGCGGGCGAGCTTGATGGCGCCCTCGCACGCCTCGGCGCCCGAGTTGCAAAAGAACGCCTTGTCGGCAAACGTGGCCGCGCACAATCTTTCTGCGAGCCGCTCCTGGCCCGGGACGCGGTACAGATTGGAGGAGTGCCACAGCTTGCCGGCCTGCTCGGTCAAGGCCGAGACCAGCCTCGGGTGGGCGTGGCCCAGTGCGTTGACCGCGACCCCGCTGGCGAAATCAAGATAGCGATCACCGTTGGCCGCAAACAGCCAGGCGCCCTCACCGCGCTCGAAGGCGAGGTTCTGGCGTGCATAGGTTCCCATAATCGCCGAGGACGCGGCACCGCGCACCGCGTGGCCTGCGGGCGAGGCGGGCGCAGGCGCCCCCGTCGTCGTCTCCTTTGCCCTCGGGCCTTGGGCACTGCTTGCGGAAGAGGTGGACATGGCGAAACCTATCGTGCGTGTTCGGGAAAACAAAAAAGGCCGCGCTTCGGGCGCGGCGCACGGCGAGACCCTCAACGGTCCGTCATCGCAACCGCCCGGGCAAGGCGAGCAAGATTCGTCGCGAAAGGCGCAGCGGAGAGGCCATAGCCTCGGCTTTATGAGGCTGATGCGCGGCGTTTGTCAATGCGCGCCATGCAGCGCTCGCGTGCGCCGCGAGACCTAAGGCGTTCCGGCCTCAGCACCGCGCGGCACGTTGTGCCGCGCATGGCGCCACGCCATGGGCGCTGCTGCTGGGCGGTAGGACGCGGCGGAAGCAACTGGCGCCGCCTCGCCCCGCACATGCACACCTACGCGCCGGCCTGCTCGGGCTGCTCTACAGGT
>JBPYEF010000170.1:0-5644 GCA_051985875.1 Hyphomicrobiaceae bacterium | reverse complement strand
CGCCTGCAAATGCTTGCGCGGCAATGACGATGAAATCCCGCCGATTGGGACCATCTGCGGTCTGCGACGTCACGTCAGCCTCCCGTTGCATTGCCGTACCCTCAAATCCGGCGCCTCGACATGTGCGCTTGGCGCGCGCTCCCCGGCGTGCGCGGGTCGCGAAGCAACCGACGCGGCCCTTCGCGCGGCACCTGTTCGCGCGGCACCTGTGTGCGCCAATTCTCCGCGATTGCGCCGCGGCAACCCCTAGCGTGCTACCGGAGCCGCGCGCTGCCGCACCGTGGCGGCCGACACTACCATCGCAGTCCGGCCGCACGCGATTGTCGATGATCGTCCCCCGTTGCCCCAACAGGACGTTTTGCCGCGCGCTGTTTTTACATTGTTCAGCCGAGTGCACAAGGCTGCCTGCGGGACGGGTTCCAGGGCAATTTGGCGCATCTGCGCTCCCTAGCGCGCTGTTTGCGCGGCGGCTCGCCCCGCGTGCTCAGACTACCGCATCGGCGAGGAAGCCCCCCGACTGGCGCGCCCACAGCTCGGCATAGAGCCCCCCGCGCTGCAGCAGCCCATGATGGGTTCCCTCCTCGACGACCCGCCCGCGGTCGACGATCACCAGCCGGTCCATGGCCGCAATCGTCGATAGCCGGTGGGCGATGGCAATGACGGTCTTGCCGGCCATCAGATTGTAGAGCTGTTCTTGGATGGCCGCCTCCACTTCCGAGTCGAGCGCACTGGTTGCTTCGTCGAGGACAAGGATCGGAGCGTCCTTTAGGAGCACGCGCGCAATGGCGATGCGCTGGCGCTGGCCGCCGGAAAGCTTGACGCCACGCTCGCCGACGTGGGCGGCATAGCCCCTGCGACCCTTCAGATCCTCGAGCGTGGCGATGAATTCGTTGGCCTGCGCCTTCTTTGCCGCGGCAATCACCGCCGCCTCTGCCGCGCCCGGCCGACCGTAGAGGATGTTGTCGCGAACCGAGCGGTGCAACAGGGACGTGTCCTGGGTCACCATTCCGATCTGTGCCCGCAGGCTGTCCTGGGTGACATGAGCGATGTCTTGCCCGTCGATCACAATGCGCCCGCATTCGACGTCGTAGAAGCGCAGCAGCAGGTTGACCAGGGTGGATTTGCCGGCACCCGACCGCCCGACGAGCCCAACCTTCTCCCCGGATCGGATCAGCAATGAAACGTCGTTGATCACGCCACCGGTGCGGCGCGCGCCGGCCGCGGCAAATCCTCCGTAATGGAAGCTCACGTTCTCGAAGCGTATTTCCCCGCTGCGCACCAGCAGCGGCTTGCTGTCGTGCCGGTCGAGCACCTGGTTTGGGCGGCTGATGGTTTCCATGCCCTCCACCACCACGCCGATGTTCTCGAAGATGCCGGCAACTACCCACAGGATCCACCCGGACATGCCGACAATGCGCATGATTAGGCCAGTGACGACGGCAATTTCGCCGATGCTGACGATCGACAGGCTCCACAGCCAGATGGCGAGCGCGGTGGCGGTGACGATCAGCACGCCATTGAGCGTGTACAGCACGAGCTCCATTGACGTCTGCAACCGCAGCGACGCCTGCCACTTGCGCATCTGCTCCTCGAGCGCATCGCGCGCGTAGGCGTCTTCGCGCTCGGCGTGCGCAAACAGCTTCACGGTGAGAATGTTGGTGTAGCTGTCGACGATGCGTCCAACCAGCATGGAACGCGTCTCCGCAGCGGCGGTAGCGCGCTCCTTGATGCGCGGCACGAAATAGACGAGCGCACCGAGGTAGGCGGCCAGCCAGAGCAGGAGCGGGGCGAGCAGACGCCAGTCGGCGGCGGCAAAGATCACCGCCGCGCCGACCCACTGTACGGCCGCATACCAGATGGCATCGATTACCTGCACCACCGAATCGCGCAGCGCTGGCGCCGCCTGCATGATTTTGTTGGCGACGCGTCCGGCGAAGTCGTTTTGAAAGAAGCTCAGGCTCTGGCGCAGCACATAGCGGTGCGACAGCCAACGTACACGGTTGGCGACCGGACCGGCGATGATCTGGTTCTTGATCACGTCATGGGCGGTCGAGACCAGAGGCCGCGCGACCAAGGCGATCAATGCCATGGCGACGAGCACCGGCCCGTGATCGACGAGAAAGCGCTCGGGCGACTGCGCGGCCCGCATCAGATCGACCAACCGGCCCACGAAGGCGAGCAGCACCACCTCGATCAGCGATCCGGCGAACCCGGCAACCAGGAGTGCCGCAAACACCGGCCACACCGGCCGCAAATAATGCACGTAGAATGCAAGCAGGCGATCGGGTGGGCGGCTTATCGCCACCTCCGGAAACGCGTCGATGCGGTTCTCAAACCAACCGAACATTGCCCGATCCTCAGACGGTGCAGCGGACGGCTGCGGGGGCGCGTCAACGAGACGGATGCCGCAGCGCGCTGTGGCGATGCGCGGCAAAAAGCGGATGCGTAGGCCTGCCGCAGTGCGGCCGCGGCTAACGGCCTATCGGCTCTCCAGCACGGAGCTCAATCGCAAGCATGGCAGCGGCCCCAAAATATGGTGTAGCCTTGGGCAGGCGCCTATTAGCACGGCAAAGCCCAAGAGAGCCAGAGGACAGGCGCACCCCTCGTGCGCAGGACCGCAAAAAGCCCGAGGACGGGTGCACAGGGTGGCCTGCCCTACCGCGGGGAGGCTGGCGCGAACACGGCAAGCCCAAGCGCATGGCTGATCCGGGCCAGGCAGGTCCGGTGCCAGGCGAGTCAGGCCAAGCAAGTCAGGCCAAGCAAGTCAGGCCAAGCAAGTCAGGCACGCAAGGAGCGGCGCCGGAGTTGAGGCCCTCAAGGGGAACAGCGCGCTGCGCGCGCGACGGCCGGGGAGGCGCAGGGACCGGCATGGAAGTCGAAAGACACCGACATCGCCCGCCATCGTCGGCACCCGAACGCCCCGCGGTGAGCGCGGCAGGTGCGAGCAGGACGGCGCGGCCCTGAGCGCGCCGGGCCGAGGTGCGCGCGTTGCAATCCGCGGAAAAGAGCGCCATGCACACAGACAACCATACGGACAACCATACGGATAACCATACGGGCAACGAACCCGACAGCAAGCAGGCGGAGCTGCACAAGCAGCGAGCGCGCACGGCCTTCGAAGCCCTGCGCGAGGAGCTGTGCCTTGCCTTCGAGGGGCTGGAGAAGGATTTGCCGCCGGCCGCGCCGTCGGGCGAGGCCCCCGCAGCCGGCTTTCAGCGCTCGCCCTGGCAGCGGACCGATCATACGGGCGCGCCGGGGGGTGGCGGCGTCACGAGCCTGCTGCGTGGGCGGGTGTTCGAGAAGGCTGGCATTCACACCTCCACGGTGTTTGGCCGGCTGTCACCGGAAATTCGCGCCCAGATTCCGGGCGCCGAGCATGATCCGAGCTTCTGGGCATCCGGCGTCTCCCTGATCGCCCATCCCCTCAATCCCCACGTACCGGCGGCGCACTTCAACGTCCGCTTGGTCATGACGCGCAGATGGTGGTTTGGCGGTGGGGCAGATCTGACCCCGGTGCTCGCTAGGCGCCGCACGCAACAGGATCCCGACAGCGTACGCTTCCACGCCGCGCTCGAGGCCGCGTGCCGTGCGCATGCGGTTGCCGACTACCCCCGCTTCCGGCGATGGTGCGAGGAATACTTCTATCTGCCGCACCGCCAGGAGATGCGCGGTATCGGCGGCATCTTTTTCGATTACCTAACCCCGGCCGATGCCGCGGGCCCGGGTTCCCCCTCCGGATTCGACGCGGGACTCGCCTTTGCGCTCGCGGTCGGGCGCGCCTTCCTGGACGTCTATCCCGCGCTCGTGCGCAGCAATTTCCTCACCGCCTTCGGCAAGGCCGAGCGCGAGGAGCAGTTGCTTCGGCGCGGGCGGTACGCCGAGTTCAACCTGCTCTACGACCGGGGCACGGCCTTCGGCCTGCGTACCGGTGGCAACGTGGAGGCGATCCTGTCCTCGCTGCCGCAGCTCGTCGCCTGGCCATGATCGTCGCGTCTGGTCGGCCTGCTAGGCGCGCCGGGTGAGCAGACGCGCGCGTGATGCGCGTCAACGGCGCGATGGCGCAGGCACGAGTGCCCGACACGTGCGCCGCACTAGGGGGCATCAGCCAAGCGGTAGAGCGGGCCGTATTTGCCGCGCAGGTAGGTCAGGTAGGGGGCAATGCTCAGCGGGCGTCCTGTGGCGCGCAGGACCAAGGCGTCAGGCGCGAATTTAGCACCGTGGCGATAGATGTGCTCATTGAGCCAATTCATGAGAGGTGCGAAATTGCCTCTCGCAATTTCGCTGGGAATGGCAGGATTGGCCGCCAGCGCCGCGGCGTAGAACTGTGCCGCAAGAATATTGCCGATTGCATAGCCCTGGAATTGACCGCCCACTCTACCGCAGTACCAATGCACATCCTGAAGGCAGCCGTCGCGGTCGTCGGGGGGGACGATGCCGAAATCGGCCGCAAAGCGGGCACGCCAAGCCTCCGGCAAATCGCTCACCCGCAACCGACCCTCGAGCAGTTCGAGCTCGAGATCAAACCGCATCATGATGTGCAGATTGTAGGTCACCTCGTCGGCGTCGGTGCGAATCAACGAGCGTGCGACCTTGTTGATCGCGGCGTAGAATGCATCGAGGGGCACGGCCAGAAACTGCTCGGGAAAGGCCGCGCACAGCTCGCGATACCCGTATTCCCAGCACGCGCGGCCGCGCGCGACGACGTTCTCCCACAACCGCGCCTGGCTCTCGTGCACGCCGGCCGAAGCCCCGCACCCGAGCGGCGTGCCCTCGAGGTTCGCGGCAACGCCCTGTTCATAGAGGGCATGCCCGCACTCGTGCAGCGTGGAGAACAGGCACTCGGCAATCTGGTCGTGGCGCACGCGCGTCGTGATGCGCACGTCCCCGGCCGCGAACTTGCTGCAGAACGGATGATGCGTCCGATCGCACCGTCCGCGCCGGAGGTCGTAGCCAAAGCGCTTGGCGAGGGCGAGGGAAAAGTCGATCTGTGCCGCGTCGGGAAACGCGCCCGTCAGGCATGCATCATCCGGTGGCGGGCGCTCGGCGATCGCGCGCACGAGAGGCACGAGCGCCGCGCGCAGCTCCTTGAACAGCGCCAGCACCGTTTGCGTGGTCATCCCCTCGTCGAGGTCGTCGATCAGCGGATCGGCGATGCGCTCGAAGGGAGCGAACAGCTCGGCGTAGGCGCGGCTGAAATCGAGCGCCTCCTCGAGCATCGGGCGCATGGCGGCGAAATCGTTGGCGGGCCGCGCCCGCGTCCAGACATCATAGGAGCGCGCGCCGAAGGCGCTCCAGCGGGCGATCAATTCGGCCGGTACTTTGACCGCCTTGTCGAAGTCGCGGCGGGCGCGGCGGATCAACGCGGCGTCGTCGGCATCCGCCGGCAGATCCGCCGCGTAAGCCGCCAGGCGATCGAGCAGCCTCCCAAGCGCAGGAGCAACCGATTTCTCATGGGCGAGCCGGGTGAGGGTCGCGATCTGCCCGGCGCGCGCCGAGGCGCCCCCGGGAGGCATATAGGTCGCCTGGTCCCAGCCGAGGAGGCCGGCTGCGGCACCGATGTCGGCAATCTCGCGCAGGCGCTGTTTAAGCTCGCCCAGGGCACCTTCATGCGCACGAACACCGCGAGCCGGCGCAGCAGTGCGGC
>JBPYEF010000169.1:0-2447 GCA_051985875.1 Hyphomicrobiaceae bacterium | reverse complement strand
CGCACGGGTATGGCGCAGGTCGGGCCGGTCGTGCTCAAATGTGCGCGAGACGGTGCCGCAAACGACAGGGCGCGCGCGCATGAGCAGCGAAAGCCAGGATCTCCTGACCGAGACCGCGCGGCGGATCTTGCACGACTTGTGCGATCCCGGCACGGTCAACCGGGCAGGCGCGGATACCTGGCAAGCTCCGGCCTGGGCGGCGCTCGAGGAGGCGGGGCTGACGCTCGCCTGGGTGGCGGAAGACCTTGGCGGCGCGGGCGGCACTATCGGCGATGGCTTCGCCGTGGTGCGTGAGGCTGGACGCGCCGCCGCTGCCTTGCCGGTCGCCGAGACGCTGCTTGCCGGCTGGCTACTCGCAGGCGCCAAGCTTGCCTCTCCCAAGGGGCCGATGAGTTGCGGTCCGGCGCGCGAGGACGATCATGTGGTGCTGTTGCCGTCCGGGACGCTCAACGGCCGCCTGCGCGCGCTGCCTTTTGCCAAGAGCGCGCGGCATATCGCGCTGCTGGCTCGGCGCGAGGGACACGGTGACGTCGTCGCCCTGATCGCCGCATCCGAGGCGCGGATTTACGAGGGCAACAACATCGCCGATGAGGCGCGCAATCGCGTCGAGCTGAGCGGCACGCGGCCGCTGGCCGTCGCCCCCGCGCCGGCGGGGGTGGACGCACGCGCCGTTCTGCTGATGGGCGCCGCCCTGCGCGCCGCGCAGATGACCGGCGCGCTGCAGGCGATCCTCGCGCTTGCCGTCGCCTACGCCAACGAGCGGATCGCCTTCGCGCGACCGATCGCCAAGTTTCAGGCCGTGCAGCACAACCTCGCGCGGCTGGCGGGCGAGGTCGCCGCCGCCATGGCCGTGGCCGACTCCGCCGCGGAGGCGATCGCGGCCAGCGCGCGCTTCGATGAAGCGGTACTGCTCGAGGTGGCGGCCGCCAAGATCCGCGTCGGTGAAGCGGCCGGCGAGGGGGCCGGCATTGCCCATCAGGTGCTCGGCGCGATCGGCTTCACGCGTGAGCACACGCTGCACCGCTTCACGCGGCGGCTGTGGGCCTGGCGCGATGATTTCGGCAATGAGAGCGCATGGGCGGTGCTGCTCGGCGGCCTGGTCGCCGCCAAGGGTGCCGACGCGCTGTGGCCGATGCTGGCGGCGCGGTGAGGCGAATGGGTGCAGAGCTCAACTTCGACGCGATCCGGCTCCCCGAGGCCTGCCTGACGCTGCGCCAGCAGGTGCGCGCCTTCATTGCCGAGGAAATCGCCGCCGGCACCTTCAACCCCCACGCCGGTGACGACGGCTACAGCGCGGAGTTCAGCCGCAAGCTCGGCGCCCGGGGTTGGATCGGCATGACCTGGCCCAAGCAATACGGTGGCGGCGAGCGCAGCTTCCTTGAGCGCTACGTCGTGACCGAGGAACTGCGTGTTGCCAACGCCCCGGTGCGGCTGCACTTCGTTGCCGATCGGCAAAGCGGGCCGGTGATCCTCCGCTATGGCAGTGAGCAGCTTAAGGCCGAGGTGCTGCCGCGCATCTGCAGGGGCGAGGTGTGCTTTGCGATTGGCATGAGCGAGCCGAACTCGGGATCGGATCTGTTCGCCGCGAAAACCAAGGCGACGAAGACCACGGGCGGCTGGCTGATCAACGGCAGCAAGATCTGGACCAGCAACGCGCATCAGGCGCACTACATGATCGGGCTGTTCCGCACCTCGCCGCCGAGCAAGGAGAACCGCCGCCACGGGCTGACGCAGTATGTCGTCGACATGCGCACGGCGGGCATCACCGTCAATCCGATCTACCAGATGACCGGTCGGCACGACTTCAACGAGGTGGTGTTCGACAATGCCTTCGTTGCCGATGCCAATCTGCTCGGCGAGGTCGACGGCGCCTGGAAACAGGCGACGGCAGAACTGGCCTATGAGCGCAGTGGTCCGGAACGCTTCCTGGAGACGTTCTACGTGCTGACCGAGCTGGTGCGGGTGCTCGGCCAGGAGCCGGACCTGCGCGGTGCGGAGGGGCTCGGCCGCCTGGTCGCCCAGGTGCACGCCCTGCGCCGCATGTCGGTGTCGGTGGCCGGCATGCTGCACGCCGGTAAGGAGCCGGTGGTCGAGGCGGCGATCGTCAAGGACCTCGGCACGATCTGGGAGCAGAAGCTGCCGCACAAGGCGCGCGATCTTGCGGCCTTCGTCACCGAGGAGGCGGCCAACCGCGCAAGCTTCCAGCAGCAGTTGGACTTTGCCACCATGATTGCCCCGAAGCTCACCATCCAGGGCGGCACCACGGAGATCCTGCGCGGCATCATTGCCAGAGGGCTCGGCCTGCGCTGAGGGGCCTTCGGCGCGACTAGGCGGCGCGAGCGCAAGCGCGCCATGAAAGAAGGAAGCGAGCCATGCAGCAGGGCCAGGACATCGACGTCGCGCTGGAGGCGATGGTGGCGACCATCGAGATACGGCGCCCGCCGCAC
>JBPYEF010000168.1:0-11427 GCA_051985875.1 Hyphomicrobiaceae bacterium | reverse complement strand
CCCGGCTGGAAGAGGGCTTGGCGTCCGCCACTAAACTTGCCGCTCAAGGGCAGGCCAATGGCGAGGTCCCCGCGCGCCTTGCGGAGGTCGAAGGCTCCGTGCGCCACAGCAGCGAGACGCTGAGCGCTGCGATCACGCGCTTCGATGCCGAGCTCGCCGCAGCGCGCGCCGATGCCGGGCGGCTCGCCGAGCGCCTCGGCGCGCTCGAGCAGGGCACGCAACGGCAGCTGCAAGGCACAGCACGCGCCGCCGACGTGGACTCGCTCGCAACCAGGTTGAGCGCCGTACAGCAGGATCTGCACGCGATCGTCGGCAGCGAGGCGGAGCGCAAAGCCAATGCCTCGCGGCTAATCCTGACGCTCGAGCTCGCCGACGTGAAGCGCGCCGCCGATCGCGGGGAAGGCTTCGCCGCCGAGCTCGCCCAATTAAAGAAGACCGCTGGCAACAGCCTCAACGTTGCGGCGCTCGAGCGTTACATGGCCGAGGGCGCGCCCACCGTGCAGGATCTCGCGACCTCTTTCCCCGCTACCGCCAGCGCCATGATCGATGCCGAACAGGCGCCGCCGGATGCATCCCTCTGGCAGCGGCTGCTAGCCGGTGCGCGTTCGGTCGTGCGCATACGCAGAATCGGTCATGCAGCCGGCGACAACGGCACCGAGGCAGTGATCGAGCGCATGGAAACAGCGCTGCGCGAGGGTCGGCTCGCGGAGGCGGTCGGGTATGCGGAAAACCTGTCGCCGAAGGCGGCTGGTGCGGCGGCCGATTGGATGGCCAAGGCGAACGCTCGGCTTGCTGTCGACCGAGCGCTCGGCGATATCCAGTCCGCGCTGAAGGATGCGCTCGCCGACCGCAGCGCCGCGAGCGCCGGGCGATGATCCGCATCCTGGCGTTCTTCCTCGCCGTCTTGGCCATCGCCGTCGGCCTGCACTGGCTCGCCGATCGGCCGGGCACCATCGTCATCCAATGGCAGGACTACGTGGCGGAAACCAGCGTGTTTCGTGCGTTCGTCATCCTGCTTTTGCTGTTCGGGGTGGCTTGGCTGATCGCGTCGCTGGCACGCTGGCTGTGGCGGAGCCCGGCAATGCTCTCCCGCTTGCAGCATCGTCGCCGCGAGCGGCGCGGACTCGATGCGTTGTCGGGTGGCATGATCGCCGTCGGCGCCGGTGACCGCACGCTGGCGCTGCGCTATGCCGCCCAGGCGCGCAAGTCGCTGCCAAATGCCCCGCTGACCCATCTGCTGCGCGCGCAAGCGGCGCAGCTTGGCGGCGATCGGGTGACGGCGCGGCGCATTTTCGCGGCGATGCTGGCCGCGCCGGATACCGAGCAGCTCGGGCTCAGGGGGATGTTCATCGAGGCCGAGCGGGACGGGGATGAGGAGGCGGCACGACAGTTTGCCGAGCGCGCCCTTGCGCTCAACGCGCGGTTGAGCTGGCCGGTGGAAGCAGTGTTCGCGCTGCAGTGTCGTGCCGGGGATTGGCAGAGCGCCCTGGCGACGCTTGCCGTCAGCCGCCGGCAAAACCTGATCGACAAGGCGCTCGCGAATCGTCGCCGCGCCGTTCTGCTCACTGCGCAAGCGCAACTGGCGGAGGATGGAGATTCGCTTTCGGCGTTGCAGGCGGCGCAGGAGGCGCACCGGCTCGCGCCAGACCTGGTGCCGGCCGCGGCCATCGCCGGGCGCATCCTCGCCTCACAGGGCAACACGCCGCGCGCGGCCCGGGTACTGCTCAGAACCTGGCGCCTGTCTCCGCACCCTGACCTGGCGGTGGCCTATGCCCACGCGCGACCGGGTGACAGCCCGCGGGATCGCCTCAATCGCATGCGCTATCTATGCCGCTTGACGCCCAACGAGGTCGAGGGGCCGATCGCGCTCGCCATCACTGCCATTGAGGCGCGCGAGTGGGAGGAGGCGCGCACCGCGCTCGCGCCACTGCTGACGGGTCGCCTGACGCAGCGCGTGTGCGCGCTGATGGCGCGCATCGAGGGTGAACAACACGGAGATGCCGGGCGCGTTCGCGAGTGGTTGGCGCGTGCGCTCAACGCGCCGCGCGATCCGGCATGGACGGCCGACGGCGTCGTTTCCGACCGCTGGGCGGCTGTTTCTCCGGTCACGGGCGCGTGCGACGCGTTCCGCTGGCGCGTGCCGGAAGCGCCGCCAATCGCCGGTGCGCTGCGGGCCGCGGCGGCGGTCGAAGATATCGGTCTTGCTAGCGCGCAGGGGGCGCTCGCGCATGCCGATGCCGGCAGCGCGTCGCCAGCAGGTGCCGCCGCCGTGGCCAGTCCTACCGAGCAGCCTGCCACTCCCGCCCGCGCCATCGCGCCGCCCGCCGGGCTGCCGCCAGCGGCACCGGCAGATAGCGGGGCGGCCGAGCGCGTTGAAAAGCGCGCGCCCGCGCAGGACACCGCGCAAGCGGAAGGGCCACGGCAGGCTCCAATGACGCCCCGCCCCGAAGCCAACGCCGCTACTCGCCCCGGCCCGCGCACGCGCCAGCCCGAGGTCTTCATACCGCCGCGGGCACCCGATGATCCGGGGCCCGAGGGCAGCGCGGATGATCTCTCACTGGGGGCCTTTCGCGCCTCGGGAGCGAAGGCGTAGGTTGCGGCCGCTGGCGCGTTGCGCGGCGGGCGGCGTCGCGGCGCCCGCATCTTCTTCCCGCGCACCCTTGCCGGTTGCGCCTGGGCGAATGCGGCGGGCCCGGCGTTTACCCGCGCAAGTCGGCCGCATGTAGGCGCCATGGCAACGGACCACACCACCGCCATCTTCGTAGCCCAGCTCATTTTGCTGCTGCTCGTCGGCCGCATGCTCGGCGAGCTGTTCAGTCGCATCGGCCAGCCCGCGCTCTTTGGCCAGCTCATCGGCGGGGTGATCCTCGGGCCATCGGTGTTCGGCGCGCTGCTGCCGCAGCTGCATCGTGCGATCTTTCCGGGCACGCCGGATCTGAAAAGCATGATCGATGCCGTGTCGCAGATCGGCATTCTGCTGTTGCTGCTGCTGACGGGAATGGAAACCAACCTGGCGTTGGTGCGACGTAGGCGGCGCGCCGTGGTCGCCACCTCGCTTGCCGGTATCGCCGTGCCCGGCGCATGTGGGATTGCGCTCGGGTATGCACTTCCCGCGGGTCTAGTTCCCGATCCTCACGCCCGCTTGATCACCGCACTACTGCTCGGTACCGCCCTCTCGGTTTCCTCCGTTAAGATCGTGGCGATGGTGCTGATCGAAATCGGCGCGATCCGCCGCGACCTCGGCCAGCTCATTCTCGCCACCGCAATACTCGACGACACGATCGCCTGGCTGCTGGTCGCGGTCGTCTCCGGCATCGCCGTGCACGGCGCGCTGGGCGTCGGCGGCGTGCTGGCGACGATCACGGGAACGATCGCATTCGTGGTGTTGGGCCTGACGATCGGCCGACGCGTCGTCGCCGCGCTGATCCGCTGGAGCAACGACTATCTGACGATCGAAGTGCCCGTGATCACTGCCATATTGCTGATCATGCTGGCCACGGCGCTGACCACCGAGCTGTTCGGTGCCCATACGGCGCTCGGAGCGTTCATCGCCGGTATTCTGGTCGGCCAGTCACCGATCCTGACGGAGCACATCGAGGACGAGCTCAGGGGATTGATCATGGCCTTCTTCAGCCCGGTGTTCTTTGCCGTCGCGGGGCTCAGCATGGATCTGCGCTCGTTGTGGAACCTCGACGGGCTGGCGCTCACGGCGACGATGATCGGCGTTGCCACGGTCGGCAAGTTCCTCGGCGCGGCGCTTGGCGGCTACTTCGGCGGGCTCACTTGGCGAGAGGCGGCGGCACTGGCAACCGGCCTCAACGCGCGCGGCTCGACCGAGGTCATCATCGCCAGCATCGGGCTGTCGATGGGGGCGCTGAACGATCGCCTCTATACCATGATCGTTGCCATGGCGCTGGCGACGACAATGGCCATGCCACCGACGCTGCGCTGGATGATGGGTCGGGTGCCGTTGCGGGAGGAGGAAAGAACTCGGCTCGATAAAGAAAAGGCGGAAGCGAAGGAGAGCGTCCCGAACATGGAGCGCGTGCTCGTGGCTGCCGATTTGAGCGCCAATGGCGCGCTGGCGAGCGATCTAGCCGGCCTGTTCTCGGGCAGCAAGGGCATGCTGACGACCGTGGTCGAGATGCAGCCGGCGCCCGATGGCCGGGGCGCGGCGGGGTCATCTGCGCTCGAGCGCGTCAGGCAGGCCGCGACGCGTTGTGGTGAGCGGCGGGCGCGGGAAGGCAAGCTCGCGACCGTGGTCGCACCGCTGCAGGAGCTGATCCAAAGCAAGCCGGTCGACGGCGGCGCGGGCCTGGCGCAGGAAGCGGCCAAGGGTTACAGCATCGCTTTCATCGGCATCGATCGGCCGGTCGCCGCCGCCGCCCACCGATTCGAAGCGCGTCTCGATCGCCTCATTGCCTCCTTCGATCGTCCGGTTGCGATCGCCCTCAATGGCCCCAGCGGCGCGTCGTCGTCGGCGTCCAATGTTCTGGTGCCGACGGGCGGCGACGCGCACGCGCGGCTCGCGACCGAGGTCGCGCTGGCCCTGGTGCGGGCGAGCGGCGGACGCTTGACGGCGCTGCACGTGTTCGATCCGCAAGAGGATACGGACGTGCTGCGCGGCCGGCTGCGGCGGGGCCTCGGGGTGGCCGTGCTGCGCGATGTGCGACGGTTGGCCGAGCGCAGCCAAGTCCCGGTCGACCTCAGGACGGCGACGCACATCCGCCCGGAACTGGCGATCCGCCGCGTCGCTGCCTCCCGCAGCTTCGACCTCGTCGTGCTGGGGGCGGCCCTGCGCCTTGGCGAACGCAAGTTCCTCGGCCCGCGCAGCGCCGCCTTGATCCGAGCGATCAAGGTGCCCGTGCTGCTGATCGCCCAGTGAAGGAGCGCAACAGCAGCGTGGCCGCGCCCGGCCGAGGGGCGCGCACGGGCGAGGTTGCGCTCTTCCGCCTGACGCGGGCCGAGCCGGTGCGGCGGGCGGCGCTGGAAGGAACTTAAGCTCTCTTCTTTCGTTGCACGTGATGCCATTGTCCCAGCACGCCTAATGCCCATCAATCGCATCGAAGACTATGCGCTGATCGGCGACTGCGAAACGGCAGCGTTGGTCAGTCGCGACGGGTCGATCGATTGGCTGTGCTGGCCGCGCTTTGATTCAGCGGCCGTGTTTGCGGCGCTGCTGGGCGGCGCCGAGAACGGCCACTGGAGCCTAACGTCGGCGGCCCCGGCCCGCATTGCGCGTCGCTACCGGGAGGGCACGCTGGTTCTCGAGACGCACGTGTCCGCGGCGTCGGGTGAGGTGATCATCATCGATTTTATGCCGATGCGCACCGATGGCAGCAGCCACGTGGTGCGCATCGTGCGCGGTTGTCGCGGCAGCTTGAGGATGCGCACCGAGCTGGCGTTGCGTTTCGGCTACGGCGCGGTAATTCCATGGGTGACGCGGCTTGGCGACCGCTGCCTCAAGGCGATCGCCGGGCCCGATATGGTGGTGCTGCGCGGCGACGTCGTGCCGAAGGCGCAAGGCCTTCTGCACCGTTGCGAATTCACCGTCGGCGCGGGCGATGAGCTGGCCTTCGTATTGAGTTATGGCCCTTCATTCCAGCCGCTGCCTGTGGTCATTGATCCGGTGAAGGCGCTACAGCACACCGAGAAGGTCTGGCGCAGCTGGATCGGGCGTCGCCCGCTTTCGGGCCCTTATGCCAAACCCGTCCTGCGCTCGCTGGTAACCCTCAAGGCGCTGACCTACCGGCCGACCGGCGGCATCGTCGCCGCACCGACGACCTCCCTGCCGGAGCAGCTCGGCGGCACGCGCAATTGGGATTACCGGTATTGCTGGCTTCGCGACGCGACCTTCACCTTGCTCGCGCTGATGAACTGTGGATTTGAAGAGGAAGCCAATGCCTGGCGCACGTGGCTCCGGCATGCGGTCGCTGGCGATCCGGCGCAGGTGCAGGTCATGTACGGTCTGGCCGGCGAACGCCGCCTCGACGAATGGGACGCGCACTGGCTTTCGGGTTACGAGGGCGCGCGACCGGTGCGCATCGGCAACGATGCCGCCAAGCAGCTGCAGCTCGATATCTACGGCGAAGTCATCGACACCCTGTTCCAGAGCAGTATCGCAGGCTTCGGCCAGAAGCACGCCGGCTGGGACTTGCAATGCACGTTGGTCGAGCACCTCGAAGCGATCTGGCAGCGTCCCGACAGAGGACTGTGGGAGATACGCGGAGCCAGTCGCCAGTGTACGCATTCCAAGGTGATGGTTTGGGTCGCGTTGGATCGCGCGATCAAGAGCGTACAGCGTTTCGGTGTGGAAGGCCCGGTCAAGCGCTGGCGCGCCGCGCGCGCACAAGTCCACAAGCAAGTGTGCGAGCAAGGCTACAATGCCGAGCTCGACGCCTTCGTGCACAGTTACGGGTCGAAGACGCTCGATGCCAGCGCCTTGCTGATGCCGTTGGTTGGGTTTTTGCCCGCGAGCGACCCGCGCGTCAAATCCACGGTCGCGGCGGTCGAGCGCCACCTGATGGTCGATGGACTAGTGCACCGTTATGATACGCGCCACATCAGCGACGGGCTGGAGAGCAGCGAGGGTGCTTTCTTGGCGTGCAGCTTTTGGTTCGCCGACAATCTTGTGATGATGGGCCGCCGCGACGATGCGCGCAGGCTGTTTGAGCGGTTGCTCGGCCTCGCCAACGACGTCGGGCTGCTCGCCGAGGAGTACGACGTCAAGGCCGGCCGCATGCTCGGCAATTTTCCCCAGGCGTTCTCGCACGTGGCGCTCATCAACACCGCCCTCAACCTGTCGGAGCACCGAACGCCAGCCGATCAGCGCTCGGGCCGCGGGCAGCAGGCCACCGAGTTGGCCGCGACCTGAACTTACCGAACTGCCCGATGGCGGCGTTAACCGTGACCGCCACGACTGCCGCGCAGGTAAGCGCACGCGGGCGGCTGGCGATGGCGCACGACGCGCCCCGGCCGGCCGCAACGCATAAAGGTACCGGCGCGCTTTATAGCGCGCCGGCGCTGTCCCTTTCAGTGGGGCGGCGCGGGAAGGATCAGCGGTTCTTTCAATTGCACTACATGCTGGACGCCGTCGGCATCGACGATGTCGAGCCCAGTCCAGGCGTTTCCGGCGCCATCGAGATAGATCTCGCGCGGCTTCGAGATCGTGATGTCGAGGCCCTCAAGCACAATGGCGATCGCGTCGTCGCGTGGATCGTAGCTGAGCCCAAGCAAGGGAACCCATTGCGCTTCGACGCGGTCGCCGAGACGCAGCGACTCGACATCCACCTGCGCCTGTTCACCGGCCAGTTGCTTGGTCAGGCGCTCAAACAGCTCGCGCATTTCGCCCTTGTTGAGCGTATGGCTCATGGTGGCACCCTCTGGGCATGGGCAAGGCAAACTCGTTGCGACCTGTCAGGCCGTTCAATGCCACGCGCGGTCCGCGGTTCCATGCCTGGTCTCCCCGCCGCTTCCAGCGGATTCGCACCCGGAGCGTTGGCATGGGCGGCGCGGTAGTGGCCGCGACCCCGGGCCCACAGGGAGAGCAAGGGTTGGCGGACCCCGCTTTCGGCGCAACGCTGCAGGCTTCGGTTGCACGGGCATCGCGCTCGGGCCGCTGCTCGGATGGGCAGCGCGCCTCCCGCGAACGCCTCTACCGTGGGCGCTGCGCAACCGGCGGCGACGCTGCCGGGGATCGGCCTTGGCTGGTGCCGTCACCTGTGACTGCGGGGCGCCCGCACACGGCGCGCAACCAATCGACATCGCCGGAGTTTTCGCTCGATGGTGCTGCACCGTACCAGGTGCTGTGCACGGCTCGCAGCGCGGCCGTCACGGCAAGTACCGGGGGCAAGCACCGGGGGGAAGCACCCGGGACAAGCACCCGGGGCAAGTACGGAGGGCGAGCACCCATGGCGGATGTCAGGCAACGTGGCGACGCCGGCCCAGCTGCGGCGCGGCCCAGGAAACCCGGCCGGCGTGGCGGCGTTAACGGCCGGCGCGATCCCACGGCCGCGGCGCTTCTCGCCGATCCCAAACTGGCGCACTGCGCCGCCGACGGGGCGAGGTGGACCATTCGGGCCGCCGCCGGGCGGGTTGGTCCCCGCCGCTGCCTTTTCGGCGCTACTCTACGCCCGCTCCCGGTCGCGCGAACACTGCGGCGCCTCGGATAGGTTGCTGTCGGCGGCGGGCGAAATGATTGGCGGCCACGCCTGGCCAGTGAAGGAGGCCAGTGAAGGAGGCCAGCGAAGGAGGCCAGTGAAGGAGGAATTGACATGGATGTTGCGGCACAACCCGCCCCGCCGTGCGTGCTCGTCGTGTTCGGCGCCGGTGGCGACCTGACGCGCCGCCTGCTGGTTCCGGCCCTCTGTAACTTGCGCCACGCACGGCTGCTGCAGGAAGGCTTCGCGATGATCGGCGTGGCGCGGAGCGACAAGAGTTCCGAAGCCTTTCGCGCGGACATGGCCGAGGCCCTCAACGCGTTCGGCTCCGATGCGCTCGAGGCGGCGGACCGGCAATGGCTGACCGAACGCATGCACTACCTGCGCGGCGACTTTGCCGATCCAGAACTATATGAGGATCTGGTCGGGCGCCTGACCGGGGCCGCGAGCTTCAAACCCGCCCAGGGCAGGTATTTGTTCTATCTCGCCACCCCGCCGCAAGCGTTCGCGCCCATCGTGCGGCACCTCGCCAAGGCCAACCTCACGCGCGAGCATGACGACGCCTGGCGCAGAGTGGTGATCGAGAAGCCCTTCGGCACCGATTTGCCGTCGGCGGAGGAGCTCGATGGCGAGCTGCTCGGTCTCCTGCACGAGCGGCAGATTTATCGCATCGACCATTATCTCGGTAAGGAAAGCGTGCAAAACGTCATGGTACTGCGCTTCGCCAACGGCATCTTTGAGCCGTTGTGGAATCGCAACCACATCGACCATGTACAGATCACGGTCGCCGAGACGGTTGGCGTCGAACGGCGCGGCAAGTTCTATGACGCTACCGGCGCAATGCGCGACATGGTGCCGAACCACCTGTTCCAGCTCCTGAGCCTGATTGCCATGGAGCCGCCGACCTGCTTCGGCGCCGACGCCGTGCGCACGGAGAAGACCAAGGTCCTCGAGGCCATTCATCCGCTTGGGCCGGAGGACGTGCGGCGCAACGTGGTGCGCGCCCAGTACACCGCCGGCAGTATTGCCGGCAGGCGGATTGAGGGCTATCGCGACTCTGCCAATGTCGCGGCGGATTCTGCGACCGAGACGTACGTGGCGCTAAAAATGATGATCGACAACTGGCGGTGGGCCGGCGTTCCCTTTTATCTGCGCACCGGCAAGGCTCTCGCCAGGCGGCGAACGTCGCTGGTCATTCAATTCAAGCAGGCCCCGTTTGCGCTGTTCCGCGATACGCCCGTCGATCGCCTGACGCCCAACGATCTGATCTTGAACATTCAACCGGAGGAGGAGGTTGCGCTGCGCTTCGGCGCCAAGATCCCGGGGCCGCGCCTGCGCATGGGCGGTGTGCAAATGACCTTCCGTTACGCGGATCGCTTCCGGCAGGCACCGAGTACTGGCTACGAGACGCTGATCTACGACTGCATGATCGGCGATGCGACATTGTTCAAGCGCGCCGACGACATCGAGGCGGCGTGGCGCGTGGTGCAGCCGGTGCTCGAGCTGTGGCAGCAGGAGCGTGCGAGCGCGCTCGCCAGCTATGCGGCCGGAAGCATGGGACCGAGCGAAGCCGATGCGCTGCTGGCACGCGATGGACGGCACTGGCGCGCGCTCGAGGACGCTGATGCGGCGGCCGGCGCGTGAGCGATGCTCAGCGCGGCGTGCGCCGGCTTGCGCAGCGGCAGGCGCGATGGCGCCTTGCGGTGGCCGGAGCAGAAACGCCTGCGCTTGCATGTTGGGGTGGTTGTGGTCCGCATCTGCGCCGGCGTTCGGCGCAGTACAGGGCGGACCAAAGCGAGTGAAAACCGTGCTATGAGTGTAGTGGACTCGGCGCCGCAGCAATCCTCCCCACCGGTGGCGGTGATCGTCATGGGCGTTTCCGGATCGGGCAAGTCGACCATCGGCGCCATGCTTGCAGCGCGCCTGCGCTGGGAGTTCGAGGATGGCGATTGGTTCCATCCACCTGCGAACATCGACAAGATGCACAAGGGTATTCCTCTCAGTGACGAGGATCGCTGGCCGTGGTTGCGCGCCATTGCTGCCTGGATCGACGACACGCGGCGCTCAGGCGGCCACGGGGTCGTCGCTTGCTCGGCGCTCAAGCGGCGCTATCGCGACGTTCTGATTGCCGGGCGGTCGGACGTGCGCCTTGTGTATCTACGGGGCGAGGAGGACCTGATTGCGCGTCGGCTCGCGGCGCGTCATGAGCACTTTATGCCACCACAACTCCTGCACAGCCAGTTCAGCGCGCTCGAGGAGCCGGGGCCCGAGGAACATCCGATAACCGTGTCCATCGCCCTGCAGCCGCGCGAGGTGATCGCCGCGATCGTGTCGGTGCTCGGCCACGGCTGCGGTCAGTAACGGCCCGGCTACGTTGTGGGCGGCGCGGCGGCGGGACCGTTGCCTGCCCATGCGCCGTAGCTGAACGTTGCTGGCCGCTGCGCCCCGGCAAATATCCGAGCACGACGCGCACGAGGCGTCTCCGCGGCTGTGGGCGCGCCGGTTGATTGCGGGCGCGCCGGGCAGCGACAGGCCGGCGAATCGGAAAGGTCCATTCTCATTCTCAAGAGAATTTATCGTAGCGCACGAACTGCCTCGGCACCTTTTTCTCACGCAGCAGCAGCTGCAGTCCGGCGTCGACCATCGGCGGCGGGCCAGCGAGGAATGCGACGATGTTGTCGGATCGCCCGGCCAGAGCCTGGGCGGCGACCGCGACGACCAGGCCGTGCGCAAGGCGCACGTGCGGAAATTGCGGATGCGCATGCCCTTCCGGCCGTGCATGCGACAGGGCGAGCGTGACCTCTATCCTCCCTTCGGCGCGTGCCGCGTATTCGGACAGCTCGCGCAGGAAAAACCCGTCAGCCAGCGTGCGCACGCCGAAGAAGACGCGGGCGGAATGCTCACGGAAATGCTCGGTCGCGCTCGCCCGCTCGAGGATCGACAGCATGCCGGCGATGCCGGACCCGCCGGCGATGCACAACAGGTCGCGGCGCTCCTGCGGGTCAAAAATCGCTCCCCCGAGCGGCCCGAAGACGTCGAGCTCGCTGCCGCCGAGTTCGCCCGCAAACAGCCAATCGCTGAACCCTCCGCCCGGCTTCTGCTTGATGAGGAGACGTATGCTTTCTGCTGCGTCGCTGAAGTTGACCATGGAATAGGCGCGTCCGCCGCGCACCTGCGGGGTCGTGAGGACCACGAACTGGCCCGCGGCGAAGCGCATGGGGTGCGCCAGCGCGAGGTCAAGTTGCAGCACGTCATGCGTCAGCCTTCG
>JBPYEF010000167.1:0-5895 GCA_051985875.1 Hyphomicrobiaceae bacterium | reverse complement strand
GGCCGACGCTGCCTCAATCCCGAATCCCATAGCGACGATTGAGGCGCAAAGCGTCACTACGCGCACCGAAAAGCGGGCCATGAAGTCCCCCATAAGTTGTTGGGCAGATTTCCCTACCGGGACGAATGCTAGCAGGACTCATGGTCACATCACAAGCGGCCAACGTGAACGACCAACCCGAGCGGCCAACGGGGCAGCCGACCCGTCTTCGATGTGTGCGCTGGCCACGGAGGCGCACGGCAAGAAAGCATGCGTCGCCGCGAGGATAGGGCCATCGCCGCCGCGCCCGGCGCTGCCTGGGCAACGGCTCTGGGGCGCACGCCAGGTTCGCAACAAAGCCTGTGGGTGGCGGCGGCGGCGTTTGAACCGCGGCCGCAAAACGGCCATAGTGTCGCCCGCATGCCCCGCCCTCCAAAGTCCGCGCGCGATACGACGCCGAAACCGCGCCCCTCGCGCGGCAGGTCGGGAAAACCATCGGCGGCGCCGACCGACACCGAGGCCGGCACACCCATCACCAAGGGCTTTGCCAGGGCTCAGGCGCGCCTCGAGGCCGCCGAGGCGCGCGCCGAGTCCGTGCACGCGGAGGAGCGGAAGGGGGAGACCGAAGCGCCCTTGCCGGAGGCGGCAAGCGGAGCGGCGAAGGCAGGCAGGCTCGCGACGCTGCCCGCGCTGCGCGCAACCGGTGCGCCGACGCGCAGCATCGACAGCCTGACCCAGAGCCTCAACGCCCTGCTCGCCAAGCCGCACGAGCGCTCCGAGCGCGCCCGCCGCGTGCTCGCCGAACAGCCGATGCTGGCGACCCATCCGCTGGTTTCCGGGGCACACGCGGCCTTCACGCCGCACCGACCACCGCGCCCGGAGAAGAGCGAGGGCGGCATCCGCTTCAAGCTCGTGTCCGACTACGCCCCAAGGGGCGATCAGCCCCAGGCGATCACCGAGCTGGCCGCCGGGGTCCAGGCACTCGAGCGCAACCAGGTGCTGCTCGGCGTCACCGGGTCGGGCAAGACCTACACGATGGCGCAGGTGATCGCGCGCACGCAGCGTCCCGCGCTCGTGCTGGCGCCGAACAAGACGCTTGCCGCGCAGCTCTACGGCGAGTTCAAGAGCTTCTTTCCGGACAATGCGGTCGAATACTTCGTGTCCTACTACGACTACTACCAGCCCGAGGCCTACGTGCCGCGCACCGACACCTATATCGAGAAGGAATCGTCGGTGAACGAGCAGATCGACCGCATGCGCCACGCGGCCACGCGCTCCCTGTTGGAGCGCGACGATGTGGTGATCGTCGCGTCCGTGTCCTGCATCTACGGCATCGGCTCGGTCGAGACCTATACGGCCATGACCTTCACGGTCACGCTCGGTGAAAGGCTCGACCAACGTCAGCTGCTGGCCGACCTCGTCGCCCTCCACTACCGTCGCTCCGACGGCAACTTCGTGCGCGGCAGCTTCCGGGTGCGCGGCGACACCGTCGAGTTGTTCCCGGCGCATTTGGAGGATCGTGCCTGGCGCGTAGGCCTGTTCGGCGATGAGGTGGAGAGTATCACCGAGTTCGACCCGCTGACCGGTGCGACCACGGATCAGCTGCGCTTGATCAAGGTCTACTCCAACTCCCACTACGTCACGCCCAAGCCGACGCTGCAGCAGGCGATCAAGGCGATCAAGAGCGAGCTTAAGGCGCGCCTCGATGAACTGCACACGTTGGGGCGTCTGCTGGAGGCGCAGCGCCTGGAGCAGCGCACGCTGTTCGACATGGAAATGCTGGAGGCGACCGGGTCCTGCGCCGGTATCGAGAACTATTCACGCTATCTGACCGGGCGCCAGCCGGGCGAGCCGCCGCCGACGCTGTTCGAGTACCTGCCCGACGATGCGCTCGTGTTCGTCGACGAGAGCCACGTGACCGTCCCCCAGATCGGCGGCATGTTCCGCGGCGACTACCGGCGCAAGGCGACGCTCGCCGAATACGGCTTCCGCCTGCCTTCGTGCATGGACAACCGCCCCCTGCGCTTCGAGGAATGGGACGCCATGCGCCCGCAGACGACCTACGTCTCGGCCACACCCGGGAGCTGGGAGCTTGCGCAAACCGGCGGAGTGTTCGTCGAGCAGGTGATCCGCCCGACCGGGCTGATCGATCCGCGGGTCGAGGTGCGGCCCGCCAAGTCCCAGGTCGACGATCTCATCGACGAGGTACGCCAGATCGCGTTGCGGGGCTACCGCGCGCTGGTCACGACGCTGACCAAGCGCATGGCGGAGGATTTGACCGAATACATGCACGAGCAGGGCATTCGCGTGCGCTATATGCATTCCGATATCGAGACGCTCGAACGCATCGAGATCATTCGCGACCTGCGGCTCGGGGCCTTCGATGTGCTGATCGGCATCAACTTGCTGCGCGAGGGGCTCGACATTCCGGAGTGCGCGCTGGTGGCCATTCTCGATGCCGACAAGGAGGGATTCCTGCGCAGCGAGACGAGCCTGATCCAGACCATCGGGCGTGCCGCCCGCAACGTCGACGGCAAGGTGATCCTCTATGCCGATGCGGTGACGGGATCGATGCAGCGGGCGATCGCCGAAACCGAGCGCCGGCGCGACAAACAGTCGGCCTGGAACGTGGCGAACGGGATCACGCCCGAAAGCATCAAGCGCAACATCCATGACATCATGTCTTCGCTCTACGAGCAGGACCATGTCACCGTCGACACGCGGCTGCCCGGCGGCGGCAAGGCGCTCATCGGACACAATCTCGAGGCCGTGATCGCCGATCTCGAGAAGCAGATGCACGCGGCCGCGGCCGATCTCGAGTTCGAAACGGCTGCGCGCCTGCGCGACGAGGTGAAGCGTCTGCGCGCTACCGCGCTCGCCGTCGCCGACGATCCGTTGGCGCGTCAGGCCGAGGTCGAGGAGCGCGCTGGCACCCTCGACGCGGCCGCAGGCGCGCGGCGCAGAAGCGAAACGCGCGCCAACACCACACCACAAGAGCCCCGCTCCGCCGCCACGACGGATGCGGGCGAGGGCTCGCGCATCGTGCGCACCTATCAGCCGGTGCAGCCGACCTTCGCGCAGTCGACGAGCCTGTCCGGCGCCCGCGCGCCGCGCGCGGGCGCGCCTGGCGCGACCAGGACGCAACACGCTGGGGCGACGTCCGCGCGCGCCGGCGAGGTCGACCCGCGCACGCGAGGTGGCGCGTGGGGTGAAAAGATCCCGCATGCGCACAAGCCGACCTTCGACGAGATGGGTCCGCACGCCGAGCGGGGATTGCCGCTTGCGGGCAAGCCTCTACCGCGCAGGCCCGGCACCTCTTCCGAGAGCGGCGAGAGGCGGACCCGCCGCGGCCGGCCGCGCAAGACCGGCCGCCCCGGTTCCTGATCGCGGCGTGTGGGCAGGCGGGGAGCTCCAGGTGCCCGCGCCGTGGCCCGCTTGTCAGGAGGGCGCGCGCTGGCCCACCATGCCGAGGGTCGCAGGCTGCAACGCGAGAGGTGTCATGCCGCAGGATGGAGAGCAGGCCCCACAGTTTGCGCTGCCGGCGCAGAGCGGAAAGACGCTTTCGCTCGCCGCCGCGCAGCCCGCCGTCGTTTACTTCTACCCGAAGGACGACACGTCCGGATGTACCAGCGAGGCCAAGGATTTCTCGCGGCTGGCGCCAGAGTTCCGCAAGGCCGGCGTCGCAATCCTGGGAATTTCGCCCGACGGCGTCGACAGCCATCGCAAGTTCCACGCCAAGCACGATTTGGCGATCGAGCTGTTGTCGGATGCCGACAAGGACACCGCACAGGCCTATGGCGTGTGGGTGAAGAAGTCCATGTACGGCCGCAGCTACATGGGCGTCGAGCGCGCGACGTTCTTGATCGACAAACAGGGTCGCATCGCCCGGAGCTGGCGCAAGGTCAAGGTTCCCGGGCACGCCGCCGAGGTGCTGGAGGCCGCCAAGGCGCTGAGCGCAAACAAGGCCTCGCGCCGCTAGGGTCAGCCACCGCCCTTGCCGCACCGCGTTTTCCGGGGTGGTCGGGCAACGGCCGCCACCCGAACTACCCCGCAGCTGCGCGGTTCGCGCCGAGCCGAGACCCGCGGCGCGAAAAACGCGGGGGGTTGCTATGCACGATGCGTGACATGGGCGTATACTGTTGTTCAGAACGATGGGGAGGGGTGGCGATGCTGCGACATCGCACGCTTATCGTCGAGTCCGCCTGCGCAGCGTGGGAAGCGGGCAACATCGGGGCCGTGATTGCCGATTTTGCCGACGACATCACATTCCAGATCCATGCGCCCCCGCAGGCGCCATCGATGCTCGGCTGCGGTCGCGGTCGGGATGAGCTGCTACGCCGGCTGACCGGCTATCTCCAAAACTTCGAAGTCATGTATTACGAGCCGCTGCTGCCGCTGACGCAGCTGCAACCCGACGTGCTGCGCTGTCGGGCACGCTTCGTCTACCGCCACCGACTGTGGTCGCTGGAGGTCGACGGCACCATGCGCCTGCTCTGGCACTTCGGGCGCAACGGCAAGGTGGCACGCATCGAGGCGTTCTACGATGCGCCGGCCATGCGCGCTTTCTACGACCTGATCGAGAACGTCGCCGCGTAGTGCCGCGTGCCGCGCTTGCCTCCGCGCAGCCTCTTCGCCAAAGCGCCGGACGCCGGCGCAGCCGACGGGTGATAAATGCCCATTTCCGAGCTGCCCTACGGCGAGAAGCGCACCGTCGAGGTGCAGGGCAGGCGCATGGCGTATATCGACGTCGGGCGCGGCCCGGCGATCGTCTTCCAGCACGGAAACCCGACGTCGTCGTTTCTCTGGCGCAACATCATGGCGCATTGCGAGGGGCTCGGCCGGCTCGTTGCTTGCGACCTAATCGGCATGGGGGACAGCGACAAGCTCGTTCCCTCCGGTCCGGACCGCTATGGCTACGCCGAGCAGCGCGCCTATCTGTTCGCGCTGTGGGATGCCCTCGACCTCGGATCCGCAATCATCCTCGTGCTCCACGATTGGGGTTCCGCGCTCGGCTTCGAATGGGCCCAGCGCCACCCCGATCGCGTCGCCGGCATCGCCTACATGGAGGCGATCGTCACGCCGCTCGAATGGAGCGACTGGCCGCCGAACGCGCGCGGCGCGTTTCAGGGATTCCGCTCCGCAGGCGGCGAGGAAATGATCCTCGACAAGAACATGTTCGTCGAGCGCGTCCTACCGGGTTCGGTGATGCGCCGCCTGAGCCAGGCAGAAATGGCCGAATACCGTCGCCCCTTCGCCGCGCCCGGCGAGGGCCGTAGGCCGACATTGAGCTGGCCCCGGCAGATACCGATCGCGGGATCGCCCGCCGACGTGGTCAGGGTGGTTGCCGACTACGCGCAGTGGTGCGCGCGCAGCACGCTGGCAAAGCTGTTCATCAATGCCGAGCCCGGGTCGATTCTCACAGGCAGGCAGCGGACGGTGTGCCGTGCCTGGCCAAATCAGACGGAGATCACGGTACCCGGACTGCACTTCCTGCAGGAGGACAGCCCCGACGCGATCGGCCGCGCCCTGGCCGATTTCGTCCGCCGGGTGCGCGCGCAGTAGGGGTTCAGCAGCCTGCCGCGGCAAGCCGGCGCAACGATCGGGTGGTTGGCGCGCAAGATCGGGGGCATGCGCGGGGTCGGCAATTGGGCGCCGTTAGCCATGCCAAAGGGCTTGCTGGGGCTTCCTTGGGCGCTTCCCCAGGCGCTTTCCCCGGGGCGCTTCCCCAGGGCGCTTCCTTGGGCGCTTTCCTGAAGCGGTAACGCGCATTACGCTTGCATTCTCCCTGGCCTTCTCCCTGGCCTTCCCCCTTGCGCGCCCGCCGCGGTCCGCGCCTTGTATCGGAGCGGACCCCATGCAGTCGACGTCCCCGCGCATGTCGGCAGGCCCCACCTCGCGCATCTTTTTCTCGCAGCG
>JBPYEF010000166.1:0-5772 GCA_051985875.1 Hyphomicrobiaceae bacterium | reverse complement strand
GAGAGCTCGAGCATCTCGATGCGGCAGTGGCGGCTTGGCGTGCCGAGGTCGTCTTGCCGCTGCGCGCACTTCGTTGCCGTATGCGCAACGGTCCCGAGCCAGCGCCGAGCGCGGTTACCGAGCCGCTCCGGGAACAGATCAAGGCTGCGGAGATTTGCGCCGAGCAGATCGAGCTCGCGGTGCTTGCGCGTTGCCTCCCTCGGCGCGCCCGCAAGCCCGCCCCGGCAGCGGCCGGTGCGCTCATGGACGCCCTTGTCGCATTCTATATCGCGCGCTGCGGCAATGCCGCGCTGCGCGAGGCTCCGGAGATACGCGCGGCATTGGCCGCGCTCGCAGGCGCTCTCAAGCGTTGAGCGATTGTCGCCCCCATTGCCGCCTCTCGCTACGCAACCGCCATCGCGGTCGCTGCGCAGGCGCCAAACGGCTAGCGCGCCCTTGCCGGAGGTGACGAGGGCGCCTTTTTCAGCTCCTCCTCGATGTTGACGGGCATGCATCCCTTGGCATCGAGGACGACGTTGAGCGCCTCGACCCGGTCGCGTTCCCTGGCGAAATCCGCTTCCGCCGGCCGCTCGCCCCACAAGCTCACGGCCGGGCCATCGCTCTCCTTTTTTGCGTTTTTTTGCAGCTCACGCAGCCGGTCAATGTGCGTCTTGGTGGTGACGGTCAGCCCCGCGCAATTGCCGCGCAGCTCCTCTCTGAGCAGCAGCCGACTCGATCGCGCCAGCGCGCGCCGCAGATCACTGTCGCCGGTTGCATCCTGCCCCACGGCGGCGGGCGCGATGGCGAGTGGCACGATCAGGGCGAGGAGCAGCAAGCGCGTCATGGGTCGGAACCGGTGCAGTGGGTGCATGAGCAGAAGTGATTTTTGCGGCGGTTGTTCGGGGACCGTGCGACGATTCCATGACCGAAACGTTACGCGGGCCGTTTGGGGCTGGCGCACTAGCCCGCAGACGTACTGGCCCGCAGATGTACTGGCCCGCAGACGCAATGGGTCGCGTGCCGCATCGCCTCGATCGACGGCGATGGCCATTCGCACGCCGCGCATGCGGCAACATTGCCGACGCTAGAAGTCGGGCAACGCTCGGTGCATCGGCAACTGGCCCCGTGGCGTCGTGCCCGTCCTCGCCGCCGGCATTACCACTGCCGCGCACGTGGCCGTCTGGCTCGCCCGGCCCCTCGGGCCTGGCGATGGAGTCAGGCTGTGCTCCGCGCCAGCAAGCGCCGAAAGGCGGCGCAGGCGCGCTGCCTCGCCTGCTCCGCCAGCGGCGAAACCGGGCCCAAACTGAAGTAGCCGTGGATCAGCCCCGGTTCACAAAAATGCGCCAGCGCGACGCCGGCATTCTGCAGCGCCTTGGCGTAAGCATCGCCTTCATCGCGCAGCGGATCGAACTGTGCCGTGCAGACCACGGCCGGCGGCAATCCATCGTGGCGCCCCGCGCGCAGTGGCGAGACGCGCCAATCGTAACCGTCTTCGGGCGTGGCGAGGTACTGCCCGGCGAAGAAGCGCATGGCCGCGAGCGTGAGAAAATACCCCTCGCCACTCTGCCGGCGCGAGGGATAGCGGGCGTTCTCGGCCTCGGACCTGTAGGCGCCGGCCACGTCCGTCGCTGGGTATACGAGAAGTTGCGCCTGCAGGCGCGGCCCGACGTCCCGACAGGCGAGCGCAACCGAGGCCGCCAGCTGGCCGCCGGCGCTGTCGCCAGCCACCCCGAGCCGGCCCGCGTCGCCGCCGAGCCGCGCGATATTCTTCGCCGCCCATCGGGTTGCCGCCAGGCAGTCCTCGAAAGCCCCGGGGAATCGCACCTCCGGTGGTCGACGATAATCGACGCTGAGCACGACCGCATCGACGGCGAGCGCAAGCGCCCGCGCATTGCGATCGTGGGTGAAGAGGTCGCCGGCTACCCAACCGCCACCGTGAAAGAACACAACCGTGGCCGAGGCCGTCGCGCTCGCGCTGTAGATGCGCGCGTTGACAGCGCCCGCAGCTCCATCGACCGTTACGTCGGACACCGAGGCGAGTTGTGGCAGCGGCACGTCCTTGCGCGATTCCGCCAGCGCGACGAGCTCGCTGCGCGCCCGCGTCGGCGTCAGGCTGGCGGCATCCTGAAGCGGCAGCAAGGGCAGGATGGCCGCAATATTCGGGTCGAGGTGATCAGGCATGCTTCAGTCTCCCAACCGAACCGCCGTCAGTTGAGCCCCTCTCCACCTGCTCGTCAATCGTGACGGCGGGGTTGCCGGTAGGAGAGGTGCCAGCCGTTGCAAGGAGCCGGCGATGCCAGGCCATGCCGAGCGTCCATGACCCAAACATCGCTGCACGCGCGCGCACCGACCACCACCATCGCACCGAGGTGAGAGAGCCGTGCCGTGAGACGGTGGCAGTGAGTGCGGCCACCTGACCAATGCTGCAATGCGCGCGCTGGGATCTTGTGCCTCGGCGGCGGCCGAGCGTGGCAAGCGCGCCGCGGCGGCAACAGCGCGGCTCGCGCCGTGCCGCCGTGCTTGCCGGCATGGTCGGACGCGGGCGATGCCGCTGACTGCGGCCCGCACGTTCCGCGCGGCGGAGGCAGTCGCGGACTGTCGCGCCACGGACCCAGCGCCGATGCAATACGTCGAAGGACGCGCCGGAACCGGTGGTGCCGCCCCGTTAGGGCGACTGCATCACATCGCTCAGATCAAGCGTCTTCGGATCGGGGCCCGGCATGACCCTTCGCGTGCGCCAAAGCTGCGCGCCTCTGCATCGGCGAATCGCCGAATCATCACCACTTGCCCTGATATTGCTGGCAGCGGCGGCGCTTCGAACCTGGCAGCTGTCGTCCAACGGCTTCGGGCGCGAATACTATGCCGCCGCCGTGCGCAGCATGATGAGCTGCCTGCACTGCTTTCTCTTCAACTCATTCGATCCGGGCGGTTTCGTATCGCTCGACAAACCACCGATCGCCATTTGGCTTCAGGTCCTCACCGCTAAGATCATCGGGTTCGGCGGCACCGCGATGCTCTTGCCGCAAGTCATAGAGGGCCTGCTGGCGATCGTCTTGACCTATGTACTCGTACAGCGCGCTTTCGGCAGAATTGCCGGGATCATTTCCGCAGCCATACTCGCCATCACGCCCGTGGCCGTTGCGGTAGATCGTTCCAACAACATGGAAAGCTGCCTGGTCGTCGCATTGCTGTGTGCGACATGGGCTGCGCTTCACGCCGCAGAGACGGGCAGGATCTGGGCATTGCTCCTGTCGATGGCCCTATTGGGTCTGGGCTTCAACATAAAGATGGGCGCTGCTCTGGCGCTTGCTCCGGTGTTGCTCGGGGTCTTTGTCTCGATGAGCGGCAAGAGCAGTTTTGTGCGCCGCATCGCTTATTCAGCAGTGGCAGGCCTGGTGCTGGTGGCGGTTTCGCTTTCATGGATCGCGCTTTACGATTTCACGCCAGCCAGCGCCCGCCCCTATGCAGGCGGCACCACCGGTAACTCGATGCTTGAGTTGGCGGTACTGCATAACGGTGCAAACCGCTTTATCGCCCGGCCGCGCGTGCATGATCAGGTGCCGGCGGCAATCGCCACCGCGGCAACGGCGCCAGCGCTCGCTACCCGGGCGCGACGCTCACTCATGAACGATACGCCGGTTGGCTTACTGCGGCTGTTTCGCCCACGCCTGGCCGGACAAGCCGCGTGGTGGTTGCCGGTGGCGCTTGCCGGCGTCGGTCTCGGCTGGTACGGCACGCGTCGCCCCGAGCGCAGGCAGCGTCAACGCATCATGATCGCCGCATTCTCTGGGTGGATTGCCCTCTACTGGCTCGTATTCAGCTTCGCTGGCGGGGTCGTGCATTACTACTACCTGGCGGTGCTCGCCCCGCCCTTGGCGGCGCTCGCGGGCATTGGCATGTCCCGGATCGTGCGCCGCGAGCGAGCCGATGCAATCCCGCGTTGGGCGCTGCCCGCGCTGCTTTGCGTTACCGCGGCATGGCAGGGCTATCTGGTAATAGGAGAGGTTGGCGTCCGTGGCTGGAGCTGGATCAGCGGCGTTTGGGCGGCATCGGCCGCGCTCGTCCTCCTCGTGAGTAGCACGCTGGCACTGCGCCACGTGCCGGCGGGGCGGCAGGCAGCGGTCTCGAGCGGGGCCATGACACTCGGGGGCTTCGCTGCGCTGTGTGTGATGCCCATGGCGTGCGCGCTGAGCGTCGTGCTGGTGAAGCCCAACCCATCCATTCCCATCGTCGATCTTGCCGCATATCAGGACGAAGACGACGCGCGCACGTGGCGCCGCGGGCTGCGCAATTCGGCCGCTGCCGACAAGCTGCTTGCGTATTTGCAGGCTCAGCGTGGCAGCGAACGCTATCTGGTCGCGGTGCCGAGCTCGATGACGGCCGCGCCGCTCATCATCGCCACCGGCAAGCCGGTCATTGCGATGGGTGGTTTTGCCGGTTCGGACCCCATCCTGACACCGCAGCAGCTGCAAAACCTGATCGATGCCGGCCAGGTGCGTTTCGTAATGATCGGCGGCGCGCGCTCCGCCAGACGGCGTAACGCCAATCTCGAGGCGATCGGTGAATGGGTGCGGGCGCACGGCAAGCCGGTCGAGCCGGAGCTGTGGCGGGTCGATCGCGAGTCGATGCGGGATGTGGCGCGCGCCCGGCAAGCAGTGCCCCCGGAGCTGTTTGATTTCCGAGGCTAGTCAGGCATGGACGCGCGCTGCGGGACCGCGCTCACGGGGAACGGGCGCGCCCGTCCCCTGTGAGGCCTGCCAATCGCGCAGGGTCGGTTAGTAGCCAACCCCAAGCTTGTAGTTCAAACCGACGCGCACCGTGTGAAACTCGTCGTCGCGCACCGTGGCAAAGCCACCGCCGCCGATCGCTGCATAAGGCACACCCGCCGGGTTGGTTGGATCGTTTGTGCCGAGATTGATGTACTGATATTCGCCTTTGATCGACCAGGCCGGGTTGAGCTTGTACTCTACGCCAGCGCCTAGCACATAACCCGTCGCCGTGCCGTCGAATCGATACGGTGCACCCGGCAAGATCGGTCCATTGACGCTGTTGTGGATGCCGCCGAACGCGAATCCCGCGGTTGCATACACAAGCGTACGTTCGAAGGCGTATCCGAAACGACCGCGAACCGTGCCAAACCAATCCAATCGCGAACTGAAATTATCCCCGAAATTCAGATCCTGAACTCTGTCGGAGATGTCCGCGCCCTGCAAATCGGCTTCCGCACCCACGACCCAGCGTCCGAATTGCCAGTTGTAACCAATCTGCCCGCCACCGAATGCACCCTCTGGCGAAAGGCCCGTCGGAAAATCGCCGACGAGCGCCAATTGATCGCCGTTGGGACTCCACCCGTATCCGACGTTCGCGCCCACATAAAAGCCCGACCACGTGCCCCACACATAGGGACGCTCGTACGCGACTGGCGGTGGCCCGTATGCCGGCCCTGGCAAGCCGTCAGCCCGAGCCACGCCCAGGCAGGCCCAGATCGCACCCGCGGCGGCGCCTACCTTCACGGTGACGCCAGTTCGTTGGCCAAACATGTTGACGATCCCTCTTCAACTCTCCTTGTAGGCGGGGCAACGCGCACCAAGGCTCGGTTCCGTCGCCAGGGGAGGCAAACGAGAATTCACAGCGACGACGATCGGACTCGGTAGTGGCCTGGCGACCAGCGCTGTTGTCTGACCGCAACATTGCGGTACATGCCCGTGGCTCTGATGTTCCAGATCGCTTTGCGCGGACACCACAAGACACACTCGGCGCGACAGAGTGGCGTGGTCGCACTCCCGACCTTCT
>JBPYEF010000165.1:0-2833 GCA_051985875.1 Hyphomicrobiaceae bacterium | reverse complement strand
AGCGAAGCGGCCAGCCAGTGCGTATCGGCGATCATCGCCGCCGGCATCGTTCCCGTGGCCATCGAGTTCATGGATCGGCCGGCGATTCACGTGTGCGAGGCGTTCGCCAAGGCCGGCTACCCGCTCGAGGTCGAGGCGCTGCTGATCGTCGAGGTCGAGGGCTCGAGTACGGAGATGGGCGATCTCATCGCGCTGATCACCGAGCTGGCGCGGCCGTTCCGTCCCCGCGTGGTGCGCATCAGCCAGACGGCCGAGCAGAGCGCCGCGATTTGGAAGGGCCGCAAGTCGGCGTTCGGGGCCATCGGCCGCATCTCCGACTACTACTGCATGGACGGCACCATTCCGCTTGGCAGGCTCGGCGAGGTACTGACGGCCATTTCCCATACCTGCGACCAGTACGGGCTCAAGGTCGCCAATATCTTCCACGCCGGCGACGGCAATTTGCACCCCCTGATCCTCTACGATGCAAACGATGCCGAGCAGGCGCAGCGGGCGGAGCGGGCCGGGGCGGATATTCTCAAGCTGTGCGTCGCCGCCGGGGGCTGCCTCACCGGTGAGCACGGCGTCGGTATCGAGAAGCGCGACCTGATGCCCGTGCAGTTCACCGAAACCGACCTTGCGGTGCAGATGCGCATCAAGTCGGTGTTCGACCCGAAATGGCTGTTGAACCCCGGCAAGGTATTCCCGCTGCAGGGTCGCGAAGTAGCGCGCGAGGCCGCCTGAGGAGATGCGCAGTGCTCAGCAACATGCGCCCCGTCGATGAGCGCGAGTTCGCGCGCGTGCTCGCCGAAGCGACGGCTACCGAGACGCCGGTCGAGGTAACGGGGAGCGGCTCCAAGCGCAACATCGGCCGACCGCTCGATTGCGCCGTCAATCTCTCCACCAAATCGCTGCGCGGCGTCACGCTCTACGAACCGGGAGAGATGGTGATGTCGGCGCGTGCGGCGACACCGCTGTCCCAGATCGAGGAGGCGCTATCCGAGCACCGGCAGATGCTGGCGTTCGAGCCGATAGAGCTCGCCAGCGTTGCCGCCGGCGACCCCGGCACGGCAACCATCGGCGGCGTGTTCGCGACCAACGCCTCCGGCGCCCGGCGCATCAAGGTCGGCGCGGCGCGCGACCACCTGCTCGGCGTTCGCGCCATCAACGGCCGGGGGGAGGTGTTCAAGGCCGGCGGCCGTGTGATGAAGAACGTCACGGGGGTCGACTTGTGCCGGGGGCTCGCCGGCAGCTGGGGCACGCTGGCCATCATCAGCGAGCTGACGTTCAAGGTGCAGCCGGTCCCCGAGGATGCCCGCACCCTGCTGCTGCTCGATCTGCCCGATGCGATCGCCGTCGAAGTGCTGTGCACCGCGATCGGCACCCCGTTCGAGGTGTCGGGCGCCGTGCACCTGCAGCCCGCGCTCGTGGCGCGGCTTTGGCACGAGGGGCTGCGCAACCAGGGGCAGGCGATCACCGCCCTGCGCCTCGAGAACTTCAGCAAGTCGGTCGCCTATCGCGTCGAGCGGCTGAAGGAGCACCTAAAAGCGTTCGGCGAACTGCACGAGCTCGATACCGAGAACTCCCACGCTTTCTGGGGTGAGCTGCGCCAGCTATCCCTGCTGCAAGGCAGCTCGGATCCCCTGTGGCGCATATCGACGGCGCCAACGACCGGACCGGCGGTGGTGGCGGCGATATCTGCCTACATGGAATGCCGCGCGTTTTACGATTGGTGCGGGGGACTCCTTTGGGCGGAGGTGCTGGCGACCGCCGACGCCGGCGCGGCGGACATCCGCCGCGTGATCGCCACGCACGGCGGTCACGCCACTCTGATCCGGGCGGAGCCGCAGGTGCGCGCCGCCGTCGAGGTGTTCCAGCCGCTGGAGGCGGGGCTCGAGCGGCTGACGCGCAAACTTAAGTCGGCGTTCGATCCGGCAGGCATCCTCAACCCCGGCCGCATGTACGCCCATATGTGAAGACGCGGACGCCGCCATGCAAACCAGCTTCACGCAAAAACAGCTGCACCACCCGCGCACCGCCGAGGTGGAAAGGATCCTGCGCCGCTGCGTGCACTGTGGCCTGTGCACGGCGACGTGTCCCACCTACGTCTTGCTCGGCGACGAGCGCGACAGCCCGCGCGGGCGCATCTACCTGATGAAACAGATGTTTGAGGGCGATCGGCGCGCCAGCGCCGAGGTGCAGCGGCACGTCGATCGCTGCCTCTCGTGCCTGTCGTGCATGACCACCTGCCCAAGCGGCGTCGACTATATGCATCTTGTCGATCATGCGCGCCAGCACATCGAGCAGAGCGGCCGCCGCGGGCTCCGGGAACGCAGCATACGCGCACTGCTGGCGGCGATCCTGCCCTTCCCCGATCGGGTACGATTGGCGCTGCGGGCGGCGCGGCTCGCACGCCCGCTGCTGCCGGTGCTGCGCGCGCTCGGCTTGGTCGAGCTCGTGGCGATGCTCGAGCTGGCCCCGAGCGGCCTGCTGCGGGCGGGTGCCTTCACCGGCCCCGGCACCGCGGCCACCAAGGCGGCGCGCCGCAAGCGCGTCATCTTGCTTGCCGGCTGCGTGCAGCAGGTGCTGCGGCCGGAGATCAACGACGCGACCATCCGTCTGCTCGCCCGCCGCGGGGTCGACGTCGAAGTGGCGCCCGGGGCCGGGTGCTGCGGCGCGCTCCCCTACCACATGGGCCGGGAGCACATGGCTGTTGCGTTCGCCAAGCGCAACGTCGACGCCTGGACGCGACTGATCGACAAGGGCGATCCGGTCGATGCGGTGATTGTCAATGCCTCCGGCTGCGGCACGACGGTCAAGGACTACGCGCACATGCTCAGCGGCGAACCGCAGC
>JBPYEF010000164.1:0-6837 GCA_051985875.1 Hyphomicrobiaceae bacterium | reverse complement strand
AAACGTACTGATGCGCGCGCCCGCCTCGGCGGCGATGGCGAGCCCATCCTGCAGTGTGCGGACGACCTCAGCAGGTGCGATGTCGCCTTGATAGTTGCAACCGAACGCCGCCATTACGCCGATGCGGTCCACGGCTACGCCGCGCGCCAGATGCAAGGCCGTCTGCCTCCGCATTGCGGCTACGTTTTCCGCATGGCTGCGATTGAGGTTCTTGCGCGTGAACGCTTCGGAGGCCGTGAGCGCGATCGCTCCCGTGATGGTCAGCTTGCTGCTGAAGGCAAGCGCCCGTTCGAGTCCGGCGGCGTTGAACCACAGCGCGGTGTAGTCGATCTGCGGCTTGGCGGCAAACCCCGCGACCACGGTCTCGGCATCGGCCCAACCGGGAACGAGGCGCGGATTGACGAACGAGCACACCTGGATGTGGTGCAGCCCCGTTTCAGCGAGCGCCTCGATGAGGCGGATCTTGTCCGCCGAGGCGATCGGGCCCGGCTCGATCTGAAAGCCCTCGCGCGGCCCTTCTTCGTGGATCTCAACCTGCCCTGGTAGGTCGCTCATGGCCGTTCTCCGATCTGTCGTACCGACCTAAGGTCGCGCCGGCTGGCTGCGCGATTATCCGAGGAACGACGGCCGGAGGCAACCCGGGCACAGGGCGCCGCACCCGCCCTCGGGCATCTCGCCTTCCTGCTGGCCCCGGATTTGACGCGCGTTTGCGGGCGCCGGGTGCGCGGGCAGGAGCGGACTGCGCCCGTTTAACGGGCGCAAGCGCACCCCTTGCAATCGGCGCATGCGCGAGCAGCGCCTGGCGCGGCCATCGAGGGCGCAAAGCGGTTGCCTGGCAGCTGGAGCTTCCGCTAGATCTACCCGCGGGCTACGGGGCGTGTTCATGCCGACCAGCGAGCGATCACCTCTCAGTATCTACCTTGAGCACCTGGAACGGGGTGATCTCGCTTATCAGTTCAGTCCCGATGCCGGACGGGCGGTCTTTTTTCCCCGATTGCTGTGTCCGTTCACCGGCAGCGCGCGGCTCGACTGGCGGGTGAGCAGCGGGCGTGGCAGCGTGTATGCGACGACCACCGTTCATCCGTCGGGGGGTGCGCCCTACAACGTTTCCCTGATCGACTGCGATGAGGGCTTTCGGCTGATGAGCCGCGTCGAGGACATCCCTCCGGAGCAGGTGCGCATCGGCATGCGCGTGCGCGTGCGGGTACATCGCCCGGGCGGCGACGAGGCCCCCTACCCGGTGTTCGTGCCGCTGGGGAGCGGATGATGGGCGGCCTGCAGCGTGCCAGTGCGGCCATCGCCGGAGTGGCGGAATCCGATCTCGGCCATGTCGCCGAGGGACTTTCGCCGATCGATTTGATGGCGCAGGGCATACACCGGGCGCTTGTCGATTGCGGGCTTGCCCTCAAAGATGTCGACGGCGTGTTCTGCGCCACGGCGCAGAGCCGTCTGTCGGTACTCGCGCTCTGCGAGTACCTTGGAATCGACCCGCCTTGCGTCGGTTCGACGATCGTCGGCGGCTCGTCGTTCGAGTACCACGTTGCCCAGGCGATGGCGGCAATTGCTGCAGGTCTGTGCAACGTAGCGGTGATCGCCTACGGCAGCACGCAGCGCAGTGTCGGCCGCCGGCAGGCGAGCCCGCGCGAGGTCAATGCCTATGAGTCGCCGTTCAGACCGTTCTTGCCTGCCAGTGCCTACGCTCTGGCCGCCTCGCGGCACATGCATGAGTTCGGCACCACACGCGAGCAGTTGGCTGAGGTCGCCGTTGCCGCGCGCCAATGGGCGCTGCTGAACCCGGCGGCCTGGGAGAAGCAGCCGCTGACCATCAGCGGTGTTCTCTCCGCCCGCATGGTCAGTCATCCCTTCACCGTCCGCGACTGTTGCCTGATCACGGATGGCGGGGGCGCCATCCTCATCACCTCGCCCGAGCGGGCGCGTGGGCTCAGCAAGCCGCCCGTGTACGTCCTGGGCTGCGGCCAGTCGGTGACGCACGCGAACATCTCCAGCATGCCGGATCTCACCTGCACCGGCGCCGTCCGCTCTGGTCGAGCGGCGTATGCGATGGCGCGCCTTGCGCCGAGCGACGTCGACGTGGTCGAGCTGTACGACGCCTTCACCATCAACACGATACTGTTCCTCGAGGACCTCGGCTTTTGCAAGAAGGGTGAGGGCGGAGCATTCGTTGCCGACGGGCGCATCGCGCCTGCCGGCGCGCTTCCGGTGAACACGAACGGCGGTGGCCTTTCCTACTGCCACCCCGGGATGTACGGCCTGTTCCCGCTGATTGAGGCCGTGCGGCAGCTGCGCGGAGAGTGCGGGGCGCGTCAGGTGGCGGGCTGCGAGGTCGCAATTGCCCACGGCAACGGCGGCGTGCTGTCGTCGCAGGCGACTGTCATCCTGGGCACGGCGGCGACGCTGTAGCGCGCCCTCGCGCACGAGCTTCTGGCCGGTCGGTGTCGGGACCGAATGCGACCGCGTCGCAGGGGTAAGCGTGATGCTGCAAGCGCTCACACGCGAAAGGTGTCGCTCGCTGGTAGGCAGAGCCGGGCGGTGATCCCCAGTGCCGCGGGATTGCCAAACAGGAGCTTCGGCGTGGCGAAATCGCATCGCCACACTGCTCCCCTCGCGCATGGCTCAGGGTCTGATATAGGCGTAGCCCTGCTGTTGCAGCTCCATCAGGCGCACGACTCCCGAGGGGGTGACGCTCGCCTCGTCGATCAATTCGACCTGTTTGTTTTCTGCCTTGCTCTGATTTGCTTGTGTTTTTCCACAAGCGGCAAATACCATGCTTGGATTTTCGAGTGACAGCACGGAAATGCGGTCTTTCACCGGACTCGTGTCCCGGCGCAGCATGTGCAGCCCCGGCCCGTAGGTAACGATTTCGATGGCGACATTCTCCCCCTTGGATTTGTAGTGGTCGATGATGTTCTTGGCGTTGTTGAGGGCAAGGTCCATGACCGCCTTGTCGTTCTGGTCGACTTGAATTGCGACCTTGTGCACGGCGGCCGCCGGCTTTGGGTCGTTCAGGTGCGCCATGGTCCGTAGCGTGGCCACGGCGGGAGCGCGCAGTGCGGCAAGTCCTCCGGCAATTGCGACAATGACGATTATGCCGGGGATAATGCGCTTCAGAAACATGTAGCTTTCTCACGCAAATGCCAGAGGGCGTTTCTCGACACGTAGCGGCATTCGCACCACATTGCAAAAGTGCCGCGGCGTTGATGGTTAACCACTATCCGGAACGGCAATTTACTTCATGTGCGCATTGGCAGGATGGTCTCAATTTGGAGGATCGTTTGCGGACTACAAGTCAGGTAACGCATGGCGGTGAGGAAACTCGTAAGGTTTGCGTTGCTCGTGGCTGCCACGACCGTGCTATGCACGGCGATGTTTTTGCGCGACCCCTTGGGAGCTGAACCGCAGAAGCGCATGCCGCACGCGCCGATGATCGTCGTCGCCGCGCGGATGGTTGTCGAGCCAGGGGGACGCATGCCGCTGCTGATCGAAGTCGGACCGCCCCAGTGGGTTCCGGACGACAGCACCCTGCTCGTGCGAGGCTTGCCTGCCACAGTGCACCTCTCGCCAGGTCAGCGACTGTCAGCCGACTTATGGTCCGTTCCCGTGTCGGCATTGTCAGGCCTCACGTTCGCCGCAGGTGCCAATGCGGTTGGAGGTTGGAACCTGCAGCTCAGGCTCGTTGGAGGCGAGGGAAACCTGCTCGCCGAGGCGACGACGACGATCAGCATCTCCGCGCCGGCAGTCGCGGCGGCCGATGCGGCCGCGCGACAGCCGCCTCCCGACGCTTCCGGTGTTGGGAGCGCTGTGCCTCTGGCGGGCGCGGCCGAGCCCGTGGAAAGCGAAAAGGGTCGGGAGAACCCAAGGGTTGTGCAAGGTGTCGCGCTTGGTGCCAAGGCGGCCTCGGACGCCCTGCGTGATCCAATGAAGGCATCGCGGCAGCCCGCCACCGGCAGCTCGCGCCGGCGGGCAAGCCGCACGAGGTGCGGGTCGCAGGCGCTACGCGGCTTCCCTCGGAAAGGGCAGCGGACCAGCTGCCGGCACGGGAGCCGGCGCGGAACGAAAGGGCCAGGGGCTAAGGCGAGCGTAGACATGGCGCCGACGCAAATGGCCGGGCGAGGATCGGTGCCAGACCCCGCGCACGGAGCCTTGCCCAGAGCCGCTACAGGATTGGCGGCAGCGCTCGTACGCGAGCAAGCGTCACCTCCAGCAGACCCGGCGCCGGGTGCGGCGTTGAGCCAAGCGCTAGGCCTTGCCTCTGCAGCACGCATACGATCCGAGCCGGGGTTGCTGGCATCGGCGCTGGAAACGCCGATGCCGGGGCCTGCAGCGTCAGCAGGAATGGGGGGCTGGCCGCCAAGCGGCTGAATGCGAACGCTCCCTGACCCTCAAGCTGCACACCAGGCACTTGAGGCGTCGCTTGCCGTCGCTAGCAGCGAGATTATCGCGCTCGCGCGCGACACGCGGGAATGCGCCCGGCAATCGTGTTGGTCGAGCATCGCGTTTCCCGCTTTGCGAAAATGGCGTGGGGATGCGTGCGTGGAGGCCCGCCGCGGTAAGGCGCCAGGTGGCCGGAAGCTGCTCATGTCCCTTCTTGCAGCAGCTCGCTCAACGCCTCGCCTTGCACGACCAGGTCGTCGAGTGCCTGCACAAGCTCCTCGCGCTCATCTTCACTGGCCCAGTTCGGGTCCTCTTCCAGCTCGGCGAGCTTGTCGGCAATTGCGGTGCGCAGCTCCTCGATTTTTGCCTTCAGCTCCTCCGGTGTCATAGAAACTCCTCCCGAATATCAGAATCAGCCCCGTGCGCGCTTTTTCTGGGGTCGGGTGTCGCCCTGTCAAGGACCGGCGGCTGCAGCGGGCGCCGTCGCCGGATTATGCGACAGGCGCCACGGCCGAACCCGAGGCGCCGCAGCGCGCTTACGGGGGGCGTGGCCGTCGATTACCTCGAGGGTCTCAACGTTTGCCGACCGCCGAGGGGTTCCCTTCATAGAGGATGGGACCGCTCGGCGTGCGGCTGGGCGAGCCGCCCTCGGGCTCGAGGCTGATCGTGAGCGTGGCGTTGCGCAGGGCTGCGGGCGGCAGCTGCTCGGCGCCGTTTGCGGTCGGCCAGGGGAGGGTGGTGGCGCTGGCCGGGGCGACGATGCCGAGGGGCACGGGCGCGACCTTGGGTTGCTCGAGCCAGAGCTGGTAGCTGCGCTTGGGCACGGGCCGCGCGGCAACGGGGGTGACGACGATGCTCTTGAGCTTGGTATCGATGGCGACGACGAAGGCCGGCGGGCCCCTGACATCGGCGCTCTCATCGGCGGTCTGCCCCGCGGCGCTGCGCTGCAGCACGGCGACCAGGGCCGTCGGCGCGGCGGGCAGGGACTGCAGGGCGATGACGACGACCGCGGCAAGGACCGCGGCCAGCGCGCTGGCGGCGATGGCGATGCGGCGCCAGCGCCTGACCGCATGCTGGTGCAGGGGGAGGACGTTTGCGGCATGCGCCTCGGCCTGCCAGATGCGCCTGGCGATCTCCTCGCGCAGGGCGGCGGGTGGCTCCTCCCCCGGCACCATGTCGGCAAGGGGAGCAAGGCGCCGTTCCCAGTCGGCGATGGCGGAAGCCAGGGCGCGCTCGCGCCCGCGCCGGGCATCGACCTCGCGGCGCTCCTCAGGGGTAAGCGAGCCGAGGACGTACTCGCCCGCCAGTCCCTCGATGTCCTCCTCGTGCGTCATGGACCAAGGCAATCCTTGAGTCGAGCGAGGCTCCGCCGCAACCACGTCTTCACCGTCGCCGCCGGCCGGTTCACCCGGCGTGCGATCTCCTCGCGCGTCAGGCCGTAGTGATAGGCGAGGGCGAGGATCTGCTTGCGTTCCGGCTCCAGACGGTCGAGGCAGGCCTGCAGCCGCCGTCGCTGCTCGTTCATCTCGAGGCTGGCGAGGGGATCGCCGGTGTCGGGGAGCTCCAGGAGTTCCGGCATGTCCTCGAGCGATCTCATGGTCTTGCGTTTCGCTTCGTCGAGCGCCCGGTTGCGGGCGATGGCGACCATCCAGGTGATCGGCGAGCCGAGGGTGGGGTCGAATTCAGCTGCGCGCTGCCAAACGCGCACGTACACATCCTGCAACACGTCCTGCGCCAGATCGCGTCGGCCCAATATACGAACGACGACGCCATAAAGTTTCACGCAGGTCGCTGCATAGAGGGCCTCGAACGCGGCCTTGTCCCCCCGTGCCACTCGGGACAGGGCTTCGGCCAAGTCCTCTTTCGCTGCAGGCATTTCGCGTCTCGCGCCAGGGAGCGGCACATGGCATCAGCAAATGCGCGGGTAGCCCCATGCTGCTGGGGCGCCTTGCCGTCGGGCAGACAGGTCAAGTTTGCGCGTGCACGGCTCCCCCGGGATCACGTTAGCGCGTGCCACCGTTTTGGGAAAGAACGCTAAAATGGGTGTGCCCGCGCGGGCGCCCGCCAGCGCGCGAGCGATCGCTGCGACAGCCGCCGCAGGCGGCCCGGAACCAGCGTGGCAAGGGGGCGCGGCACGACATTTTTGTCTCGACTTTGAAACCGTTTTGGAGCTGTCATCGTACCTCTCACGACGGAAGCTCCGTCGTAGCTATGCAAATGGAGATTCGACATGAAGCGTTTGATACTCGCCGCGGTGGCGACTGCTGCCCTCAGCGCCCCCGCCCTGGCAGCCGACTGTGCGAAGGACTACAAGTCCTTCTGGGAGAACCTCGATCGCAGCAAGTATGCGAAGATGTCGGCCGAGCAGATCGCCGACCTCAGCCGCACGGCGCTGCGCGGCTATGATGCCTGCACGGCCGGCGACGAGCGGTTTACGGCTCAGAA
>JBPYEF010000163.1:0-8055 GCA_051985875.1 Hyphomicrobiaceae bacterium | reverse complement strand
CCGCGGACGAAGCTGCGATCGCTGCTGCAGTTCCCGATGCTCGGCTCTGCCTGGGTGAGCTCAACCGACTGCTGGGTGATCAATCCTTCCTCGCCGGTGCGCAGTTATCCCTTGCCGATCTGCTGCTGGCGCCGCAGATCTACTTCATCGCCGCCACCCCCGAAGGTGGCGCCATACTCGAGGATACGCCGCTGCTTGCATGGCTGGGCCGGATGAATGCGCGGGCGAGCATGCAGGCGACGCTGCCGCCGGAGGCCCTGCGCCAAGCCGCCTGAACGGGCGAAGGGCAACTGCCTGAACCGGACCCGGCGACGCGCGGCTAGGAGACGATCGCGCGCGGCCTCGGCAGCTGGATGGCGGACGATCGTCGCGCGCGACACGGGGGTTGCCCGTCGCCTAGAAGGCGAACTCCGGACCATCAATATAGCGAAAGTGCTCCAGTGCATCGGTGCGCAGGGTGAATCCGAGTCCTGGCCGCTCCGGGGCATGCACTATGCCGTCCGGACGAATGTCAAACCGCTCGTTGAAGAGCTCCCACATCATCGGCATGTACCCTTGCGTGACCTCGAGAATATGGCAATTGGGGGCTGCCATGGCCGCATGCAGGCTCGCCGCAAACAACACCCCGCTGCCCCAGGCATGCGGCGCAAGGCGTACGCCGTGCGCCGACGTCAGCGCCGCGATGCGCCGAATTTCGGTCATTCCGCCCGCGCGCGCGACGTCGGGTTGCGCGATGTCGATGGCGCGCCGCTCGAGCAGATCACGGAAATCGAAGCGCGTGAACTCGCGCTCGCCCGATGCGATGGGGATCGTCGTCGCTCGGCGTACCTCGGCCTGGCCGGCATGATCGTCGGGCGTCACCGGCTCCTCGAACCAGGCTATGTCGTATTGCTCGAGCTCCTTGGCGAGCCTGATGGCGGTTGCAACCTCGAGCGACCCATGCGCATCGATCATCAGCTCGACGCCGGGCCCTAGCCCACGGCGCGCCGCCTTGACGCGGCGCACGCAATTGGCAATCGAGAACCCGTCGCGACCGACCACCCGCATCTTGGCGGCGGTGAAGCCCTTGGCCGCGTAGCCCGCAAGCTCCGCCTCGGCCTCATCGCCCGGTGCCCAGCCGCCGCTGGCATAGCCGCGCACCGAGCTGCGCACCGCGCCAAGCGCCTGGTAGAGCGGTACGCCGAGTGCCTGTGCCTTCACGTCCCAGACGGCAATGTCTACGCCGGCGATCGCCTCCATGATCACGCCGCGGCGGCGGCTTTCATCGGCCTGTGTCACCCCTCGCAGCAATGCCGGCGCGCTGCGCGAGCCGTTGTACATCTTCTCGTAGATGCGCTCGGAGAACATCGGGTCCTCGCCGACGACTTCGGGTGCAAGCTCATGCAGGACGATGGCCGCGACGACCGGCGGCGGACCTAGCGCCGCGCCGATGCCGGTAAGCCCGGCATCGGTCTCCACGCGAATGAGCGTTGCATCGCTTTTGACCTTGGTTCCAAGGTCGGTACGGTGGCGCCATTCCGGCGGGACGGGCGCCGACATGGGTATGGCGGATAGCTTGACGACTTTCATGGGCTCGGTTCCTTCCCAATTCTGCGCGGCAAGCAACGCCAACAGCCGACTTCGGTCAAGGGGACGGGGGTCGAATCGCGCGGCTGAAGCCGTCGGCGACCGCCGCACGCCGACTGCCGGCGATCCCTCGCTGCACCGGCATCAGCGGATGCCCGCACGCATGAAGCTCTGGACGAATTGGCGCTGGAACAGCAGAAAGGCGACGAGTAGGGGAGCGGAGGTCAGCAGCGTCGCCGCACAGATGACCGACCAGTCGATGCCCTGATCGGCCGAGGCGAACACCTGCAGGCCGACGGTCAACGGACGCGACTCCACGGAGTTCGTTACGATCAGCGGCCACAGGAAGTTGTTCCAGTGATAGCTGACGGAGACCAGGCCGTAGGCCACATAGACGGGCTTCGCTATCGGCACGTACACCTTCAGCAAGGTCTGCAATGGGCCGGCACCCTCAACGCGTGCGGCATCCTCGAGCTCCTGCGGCACGGTCTTGAAGGCTTGCCGCAACAGGAAGATGCCAAATCCCGAGGCGAGGTAGGGCAGGGCAATGGCTGGAATAGAGTCGAGAATGCCGAGCCGGTTCATGGTCTTGTAGTTCTCCACGATCATCACATCCGGCATGATCATCAGTTGCGCCAGGACGAGCCCGAAGGCGATGCCGCTGCCGGTGAAATCGGCACGCGCGAACGCGTAGGCCGCGAGCGTGCACAGGATCAGCTGGCTTCCCAGGATCAGCGTCACCAGCAGGAACGTGTTGAGGAAATAGCGCGCAAACGGGGCCGCGTCCCAGGCGCGCACAAAATTGTCGAGTGTGAGTGGAGCGCGCGGATCGAAGTGCGCCGCGTACCCGGCAGGATGCCATGCGGTCCACAGCGCGTAGAGCAAAGGCAGGATCCAAAGTAACGCCAGCATCCAGGCGGCCGCGGTTTGCAGCAGCCGCGCGGCTCCCGTCGGCACATAGACCTCGCCCGCCGCGAGTGTCTTCATCGATAGTGGATCCTCCGCTCGAGGAACAGGTACTGCGCAAGCGCGGCGAGGCCGAGCCCGACCAGCAGGACCACCGTCAGTGCCGCGGCAACGCTGGTGTCCCAGAAGGCGAAGCCGAGCTCGTAAACACGGAACAGCAGCAAGGAGGTGGCGTTGTCGGGTCCACCGCGCGTCATGATGATGATGTGGTCAACCGTGCGGAAGGCGTTGATCACCGCATTGATCAGTACGAACAGCGTCGTCGGCAGCAACAGGGGGAACTGCACGCGGCGGAAGTAGTAGAAGCGCGTCGCGCCCTCGAGTGCTGCCGCCTCTGCCAGGTGCGGCGAAATCTGCTGCAGCGCGGCCAAATAGAAGATCATGAAGAAGCCGGCCTCCTTCCATACCGCAACCACCGTCACGCAGGCGAGCGCCGTGTCCGTCGAGCCGAGCCAATTGTGCGAGTGCACGCCAAAGACGGCGAGCAACTGATCGAGCAACCCGTACTGCGGCGTGTAGAAGAACAGCCAGATGTTGGCAACGGCGATCATCGGCAGCACTGTCGGCGTGAAGTAGGCCATGCGTACCAGGGTACGGCCGACTATCCGGTCGTTCACCCATACGGCCATCAGCAAGGCCAATCCGATCGAGGCAGGAATCGAGCCGAGCGCGAACAGAAGATTGTTCGACAGCGCCTGCCAGAAGATCGGATCATCGACGATCTGCCGATAGCTCTCGAGCCCCACGAAATGCGCGCCTTGGCGTGGTCGTGGCGTCGCATACAGGCTATCGATCAAGGTGGCGAACGCCGGCCAATGCGTGAATAGAGCCAGTAGCGCCATGGCCGGCAACAGCAAGAGCCAGGCATGCAGCGTGGCGGTTGAACGGCGCATTGCCGACCTGTTGCAACGGGGCCGGGAGGCATCAGCCCCGGCCGGGCAAAGTCACCGATAGCGCGCGAGGATGCGCTCTGCCTCTGCCTGCGCGTCCATCATCGCCTGTTCGGGGTTCTTGGCGCCGGTGAGCACCGCTTGCAGACCGTCGTTGAGCGCCTTGGTAACGCGCTGGTTCTCGTGTGTCGACAGTTCGGCGACCGCATAGCGCAGCTGGTCGCGCGCCACCGCCGCAGCGGGGAACTCGGCCACATAGTTCTTAAGTGCGGGCGTGTCGAACGCGTCCGGCCGCACCGCCACATATCCGGTATCGAGGCACCACTTCGCCGCCCGCTCGGGTGCCGTGAGCCAGCGGATGAACGTGAATGCCGCCTGCTGCTGGGCCGGCGCCGCCTTGCTGGAAATGTAGAAGTTGCCCCCTCCGGTTGGGCTGCCACGCCGCTTGCCCGCAGGCAGCATCGCCACGCCGAAGGCGAACGTCGCGTTGTTGCGGACGTTTGTCAGGTTGCCGGTCGTGGTCCACATCATCGCCGTCTTCTTCTCGAAAAAATCCTTGGGCGTTGTGCCCCATTCGACAATGCCCGGTGGATGCACCTTGTATTTGCGCGACAGGTCGGCCCAGTAGGTGAGCGCCTCGACGACCTCGGGCCTGTCGAAGTAGGTGCGATTGCCGGCCTCGTTCATCAGCACCGCGCCGGCCTGGGTGGTGAAGCCCTGGAACAGCCAGTAGGGGAAGCCCGACGAGGGCACCTCGATGCCCCACTGCGACGCGCCCCCTGCGGCGTCGGCCTTGGTCAGCTTCTGCGCGAAGGCGATCTGCTCGGCCCATGTCTCCGGCGCCCGCTCGGGATCGAGCCCGGCCTGTTTGAACAGGTCCTTGTTCCAGTAGAGAACGATCGTCGAGCGTTGGAACGGCGCACCCCATGTCTCGCCGCCGACCTGGCTGTTGAGCATGAACGCCGGAAAAAAGCTCTGCAGCCACGCCTTGTCGGCATCGCTGCTGATGAAGTCGTCGATTGGCCTTACGGCGTCCTCGTCAATTAGCGTGAACATGTCGGTCGAGAGCAGCACCGAGCTGGTCGGCGGATTGCCGCTTCTGTGCGCAGTCAGCGCCTTGACGATCGTCTCCTGGTACGTGCCGGCGTAGATCGGCTTCACTTTGATGCGCGCGTTCTCCTTTTCGAACTCGGCGGCGAAGGCATCGATCAGCTTGGTGATCGGCCCTCCGACGGCGACAGGGTAGTAAAACGAGATCTCGGTGATGGTCTGGGCGATGGCCGGCTTGGCGACCAGTGCCGCCGTCGCCGCGGTAGCCTTCAAGAAATTGCGTCGGTGCATCGATTGCTCCCCTTCCCTGGCGGGTGACGCGCTAGTCGATCCTTCGGCCGGTCGTCGCGTCGAACCAGTGCGTGGCCTGCGCTTCCCAGGCGATGGCAATGCTTGCGCCCGGAGCCAAGGACGTTCGACCGGGCAGCCGCAGCATGAACGAGGCGTCGCCGATGCGCGCGTCGATCAGCGTGTCGGCGCCGAGATACTCGCTTCCCGCAACGTGCGCCGGCGCGCCCGATGGCGCAAGCCGCGCGGCCTCGGCGCGCACGCCGACCATGAGGGCAGCCTGCGGGCGCGGGGGTGCCGAGGGCTCGAGGCATTGCCACATGCCGCCGAGTGCCGTCGCCGGCAGTACGTTCATCGGCGGCGTGCCAACGAAGCGCGCGCTGAAGATGCTCGCCGGCCGCTCGTAGAGCTCGGCGGGGGCGCCTGCTTGCTCGATCTGCCCGCGGCGCATCAGCAGTACCTGGTCAGCCATGGTCATCGCTTCCAGCTGATCATGGGTCACGTAGAGCATGGTGATGCCAAGCCGCTGCTGCAGGGCGCGAATCTCGCGGCGCATTTCGACGCGCAGTTGTGCGTCCAGGTTGGAGAGCGGTTCGTCCATCAGGCAGACGGGCGCCTCAGCAACGATGGCACGGCCAAGCGCCACGCGCTGCTGCTGACCGCCGGACAACTGCGATGGCTTCCGCTCGAGCAGCTTGCCGAGCGCGAGCAGATCGGCCGCTCGCCGCAAGCGCGCGCTGCGCTCGCTGCTCGGCACGCCGCGCACGCGCAAGCCAAAGACGATGTTCTCGGCCACCGAAAGATGCGGGAACAAGGCGTAGGATTGAAACACCATCGACACCCTACGCTTTGCCGGCGAAAGATTCGTGACGTCCTGGCCGCCGATCAAGATCGCGCCGGAAGTCACCGACTCGAGCCCGGCGACGAGTCGGAGGGTGGTGGATTTGCCGCACCCCGAGGGTCCAAGCAGCGCCCCGAGGCTGCCTTGCTCGACGCGGCAGCTGACGCGATCGACGGCCGGGTCACCCGCCCAGCGCTTGGTGACCGATCGCAGCTCCACTTCCGCCAACGGCGCCTCCCGGCCTCCCGGCGCATTTCCCCCGGGGCGCAGCGATGATACATGCTGCAATGCCCCGAGCCATCCCCGTGCCGCGGCGACCTTTCGCTAAACGGCCGCGGCGTGCACGCGCTTGCTTGGCGGCGCGTCCCGCCGGAGGAGGCCTAAGGGCGCAATTGTTGCCGAGCGGCTTGCGGCCGCCGCGGTTGCTCTTGAGCCGGCAGCGCACCTGCAAACCGCGCGCCGAGGCCCACTCTACCGCTTGCTGTCGCGCGCGGCCGCGCCGAGCAAGGCCGGCATGGCGCTGGCAACGAGCGCTTCGACATCGAGCTCGGGGGCAACGGCGGCGTAGTCCCGATCGACGAGCAGCGATGCGGCTCCGTGCACGAAGGTCCACAACTGCAGGGCGATTTCCTGCGCGTTGCCGCGCACCCGGCTTTTCTTGCAGTAGATTGCGACCTGGTCGATGAGATAGGCAAAACACGCATGTCCGGTGCCGAGCACGTGCTCGGCGCTCTTAAGCGCCGGTTGCTGCCCGAACATAAGTCGGAAGACGGCCGTTTCTTCCACCGCAAAGGCGACATAGGCTTGGCCCATGGCAATGATGCCGTTGAGCGAACCCTCGCCGTGGCTCTGCATGACGGCCATTGAGCGACTTTTAAGCGCGTCGAAGCCGCGCGCGGCGATCTCCTCGAGGATTTGCTGCTTGCCCTGGAAATGACGATACGGCGCGGCGGTGGTGACGCCCGCGGCGCGGCAGGCGTCGGCAAGTGTGAAGTTCTCCGCGCCGCGCTCCTCGACGAGCCGCCGCGTCGCCTCGATCAGCGCCTCGCGCAAATCGCCGTGGTGATAGCGATCTTTGCGCCGTCCCTTGCTGGCCGTGGCTCGTCTCATGGCCGCCACAATGAACACCTCACGAGGATTTGAAAAGTTAGTACCGCTAACACTTTGCCGGGAGAGCACCGACGTCGTATGTTAGCATCGCTTACATAACAATGCCGGCGCCGTCCGCCTGGCAATGCGACGAGACCGGACAGACGGGGAGATAGGAGCGATCCATGCGCGCCCGCTTCCGCCATGCGCTCAGCGCCCTGCCTGCGGCATGCAAGCGTCCCGTGGGCATCGCCGCATTGGCGGCGACGCTGGCCTTAGCGACGCCGATGGCCGGCTGCAAGCGCACCGCGACCGACCCCGAAGATGCCACGCGCCCGGTCAAGGTCGCCGTCGTCGCCGCCGGCCCGCGCAGCAGGATGCTGACCTATTCCGGCGTGGTCCGCCCGCGCATCGAGGCGGCGCTCGGCTTCCGCGTTGCCGGCAAGATCGTGGCGCGTTCGATCAACGTCGGCGATGCCGTAGCCGTCGATCAAACAATCGCGCGGCTCGATGACACGGATCTGAAGCTTGCCGAGACCGCAGCCACCGCGGCCGTCGCCGCGGCGCGAACGCGCCGTGACGTAGCCCACGACAACCTCGAGCGTGCCAAGGTGCTGTTGCCCAAGGCGATCATCTCTCAGGCCGCCTACGACACGCGACGCAACGAGCTGGATGCCGCCGCGGCGGCGCTGGACAGTGCCGAGGCACAGCAGCGCCAGGCCGTCAACGCGGTCGGCTACGCGACGCTCAGGTCGGACAAGTCCGGCATCGTAACCTCGGTCGCCGGCGAGCCGGGGCAGGTCGTTGCCGCCGGCCAGGTCATCATCACACTGGCGCAGGCCGGCGAGACAGAGATCGCCGTCGCGGTGCCCGAGCAGGACGCCGGCCGCCTCGCACTCGGCCAGCCGGCGAGCATCACGCTGTGGGCAGGGCCGCGCGAGAACGTCGTGGGCCACATTCGCGAGATCGCCGGACAGGCCGACCCCGCCTCACGGACCTATGCGGTGCGCATCGCCGTGGAGCGACCGCCGGCGGCGATGCGGCTCGGCATGACCGCTGTCGTCGCCGTCACCGTCGCGGCGGACGCTGCACCTATCGTCGTGCCGCTGACGGCCCTGACCGAGCGCGACGGAGGCACAATCGCGTTTCGCGTCGATGTCAAAGACAAGGTCGTGCGCCAGACGGCAGTAACGGTCGCCGGGCCAGCCGATGACGGGGTTTTGATTGCCGAAGGACTGCGGGGCGGAGACACAGTGGTCACAGCGGGCGTGCAATTCCTGCGCGACGGCATGCACATCCGCCTGCCGGGCGCGCCTGCCCGCGCCGCCGCACCCTGAGAGACGCCAACGTGGCGCCGCGCGCACA
>JBPYEF010000162.1:0-6346 GCA_051985875.1 Hyphomicrobiaceae bacterium | reverse complement strand
CGACCTGGTTGACGCCGGTGATCCGGTGGCGGCGGCCAAGGCCTACGACGCGGCCGGGGCCGACGAGCTGTGTTTCCTCGACATTCGCGCGAGCCATGAGGACCGTGGCACGCTGCGCGATCTCGTGCGCCGCACGGCAGAGGCCTGCTTCATGCCGCTCACCGTCGGCGGTGGCGTGCGCACGGTCGACGACGTCGTCGACCTGCTCGCGTCTGGCGCCGACAAGGTGCTGATCAACACGGCGGCGCATGCCGATCGCAGCCTCGTCGGGCGCGCGGCGGAGAAGGTTGGCGCGCAGGCGATCGTCGTCAACATCGACGGCACGCGCGTATCGCCCCCCGGGGCACCGCCGCGCTGGGAGGTGTTCTCCCATGTCGGGCATCGCGCGCTTCCCCTCGACGCCGTCGCCTACGCCGAGGAGGTCGTGCGGCTCGGCGCCGGAGAGATACTCGTCACCTCCAAGGACCGGGATGGAACGCGTGCCGGCTACGACATCGAACTGACACGTCGGATTGCCGATGCGGTCGCGGTGCCGGTTATTGCCTCCGGCGGCGCCGGTACGCTTGCCCATCTCGTAGATGGCGTGCGCGAGGGTCACGCCAGCGCCGTGCTGGCCGCGTCGATGTTTCACTTCGGCTTGTTCAGCATCGGGCAGGCCAAACGCCACATGGCGGCCGCGGGCATCCCGGTCCGCCTGGACGGACTTGCCGCGCACGGCGAGGCATCGCGCCGGCGCGATGGAGCGTGATGCGCGACGCCGTCAGGGCGAGGCCGCCACTCTCCGGTTCTGGCGGTTGCCGACAAGATCCTCGACCACCTGCGGCTCGGCCAGTGTCGAGGTGTCGCCGAGATTGGCGAAATCATCCTCGGCGATTTTCCTCAGGATACGGCGCATGATTTTGCCGGATCGGGTCTTGGGTAGCCCGGGTGAGAACTGGATCAGATCGGGAGAGGCGAGCGGGCCGATCTCCTTGCGAACGTGCTGCACCAGCTCCTTCTTCAGCTCCTCGCTCGGCGCGTTCCCCTGGATCAGCGTCACATAGCAGTAGATCCCTTGACCCTTGATGTCGTGCGGGTAGCCGACGACTGCGGCCTCCGCCACCTTGGGATGCGAGACCAGGGCCGATTCCACCTCGGCAGTGCCGATGCGATGTCCGGAGACGTTGATCACATCGTCGACCCGCCCAGTGATCCAGTAGTAGCCGTCCTCATCCCTGCGGCACCCGTCGCCGGTGAAGTACATGCCCTTGTAGGTCGAGAAGTAGGTCTGCACGAAGCGCTCGTGATCTCCATAGACGGTGCGCATCTGGCCGGGCCAGCTGTCTAGGATGACGAGGTTGCCGGAGGCTGCGCCGCTGAGCACGCTGCCGCTCTCATCGACCAAGGCCGGCTTGATGCCAAAGAACGGCCGCGTTGCGGAGCCAGGCTTGAGCTTGGTCGCGCCGGGGAGCGGGGTGATCAGGATGCCGCCGGTCTCGGTCTGCCACCAGGTATCAACGATCGGACAGCGCCCCTCGCCGACGACGCGGTGATACCACTCCCAGGCCTCTGGATTGATCGGCTCACCGACACTGCCAAGCAGCTTGAGCGAGGAGCGGTCGGTGCGCCGCACGTAGTCGTCGCCCATGCCCATCAGCGCGCGAATCGCCGTTGGCGCGGTGTAGAACGTGTTGACCGCCCATTTGTCGATCACGTGCCAGAAGCGCGAGGGGGTGGGGTAGGTCGGGATACCCTCAAACATCAGCGTGGTAGCGCCATTGGCGAGCGGTCCATACAGAATGTAGCTGTGCCCCGTCACCCAACCGACGTCGGCGGTGCACCAGTACACGTCGCCGTCGTGATAATCGAACACCAGTTGATGGGTGGCGGCGACGAAGACCAGGTAGCCGCCGGAGGTGTGCAGCACGCCCTTTGGCTTTCCCGTCGAGCCGGACGTGTACAGGATGAACAGCGGATCCTCGGCGCTCATTTCCACCGGCGGGCAATCGGCGCCGACCTTGGCGAGCTCCTCGTGCAGCCAGACGTCGCGCTTGCCGTCCCATGGGATGGGCGCGCCGGTGTGCCGGACGACGAGCACCTTCTCATCGCCGGCTCCCTTCTTCAGGGCCTCATCGGTGTTCTTCTTGAGCGGGATCGAGCGGCCGCCGCGCACGCCCTCATCGGCCGTGATGATGAACTTGGACTGGCAATCGATAATGCGGCCGGCGAGGCTATCCGGGGAAAATCCGCCGAATACCACGGAATGCACCGCGCCGATGCGTGCGCAGGCCAGCATGGCGTAAGCCGCTTCGGGTATCATCGGCAGGTAGATCGTCACGCGATCGCCCTTGCTTACGCCGTTGGCCTTGAGCACGTTGGCGAATTTGCACACGCGCTCGTGCAGTTGCCGGTAGGTGATCTTCTCGTCGACGGTCGGATCATCGCCCTCCCAGATGATGGCAACCTGATCGCCCCGCGCCTTGAGATGCCGGTCGATGCAGTTGGCCGATACGTTGAGGGTCCCGTCCTCATACCACTTGATTGCCACGTTCTCGGGCGCATACGAGGTGTTCTTGACCTTGCTGTAAGGCTTGATCCAGTCGATGCGCTTGCCGACCTCGCCCCAGAAGCCGTTCGGGTCCTCGAGTGAGCGCTTGTACATCGCCTGGTATTTCTCGCCGGTGATCCAGGCCCGGCTCGCCCATTCGGCGGGTATGCTGTAGAGCTTGTCCGACATGGCGATCTCTCTCCCACCAAGTGCGGCTGCAGACTTCCCCCATTATCGGCACGGGCCTGCAATGATCAACTGGCGTTGACGCCTGCTCCCAGGTTTCGCGGCGGTGGCGGCGGGCGAGCGCGGGCTCGGGAGAGCGGGAGCTTGAACGTGCGCGCTCTGGTCAGGCACGCTTGCTGAGGCTCGAGCCGGAGCGTCTGCACAACGCCTGGAAACGCACCTGGAAACGCACCTGAAAAACGCACCTGCGGCGCTCGCCTAATGACCGCCCCACCAGCCGATCACCAGCCCCTGCAGCAGCAGGACGCACAGCCAGTGGACACCGTCGATCAGCGTCAGCACCTGCTTGGCGCCATGAAAAGCATAGTTGACCACCATGGTGGTGATCACGAACCCGAACCAGACGAACGCTGCCGAAATCACCGCATTGCGCGCCGTCAGTGGGATGCCGCCGCGCTCCAGGTGTAACAGGAGGCCGGCGAGCATCCAGGCCATGATCAGCTGCGCGGCAAAGGTCAAAACGTAGAGACCGAGGCCACCGCGGTCGCGCGACGCCCTGTCGGGAGCGATCCCAACCGCGTCCATCCACTGCTTGGAGAGGACGTTGTACCAGATGCCGCCGAACACGAAGCTCACGACCGCGGCGACGATCACCGCAAAATAGTTGAGGCCGCCAAGCATGGCTGGAGCTTCCCCTGTTCGCGCCTGGGGCAAAATGAATCGGCGGGTGCCACTGCCCCAATAGCAGCGCTGAGCTGCCGCTGGCAACGCCAATCGCGCCCGCAGCATGGGCTGCGCAAGCCTCTTGTCCGCTCGCCTGTCGCGCGCACTGCCGCGGCGGCGTCGGGCAATGGAGCGCTGCCCTTGGGCATCGGTCGGTGAGGCATCGGTGAGCATGCGAGCGAGTGTGGCGATCAGAGGGCGAGGCGCCATACCGCCGTGCGCTTGACGTCGGTGTCCTCGAGCTCCCGGCTGACGGGCACCGCATATTCGGCAACCCTGCGGAAGCGCTGCAGGGGAAAGTAGCTGCGGCAGGGGTCGCCGACCAGTGCCTCGAAGCCGTTGGCGCCGGCGCTTTCCAGGAAGGCAAGAACGCGCGCCGCAAGCGACCGCTCGTAGAACAGATCGCCGACCAGCACGAGATCGCAGCGCGAAGGCGCGGCGGCAAGCACGTCCGCCGACGTGGTCGCCAGCGCCACGGCATTGGCTGCACCGTTGAGGCCGATTGCGGTCAGCGCCAGCGCATCGATGTCGGCGGCAAGCGCGTGTGCGGCACCGGCTTTCATCGCCGCGATTGCCGCCAATCCGGCGCCGGAGCCAACATCGAGCACGCGTCGCCCCGCCACCAGATGGCGATTGTCCAGCAGATAGCGCGCGAGCGCCTGGCCACCGGCCCAGGCAAACGCCCAGTACGGCGGCGGGAGGTTGGCTTCGCCGAGCTGCTGCTCGGTCTTGCGCCAGATCGGCAGCGCCGCGTCGGCGAGGTAGAGCCTTATTTCCGGCACCAGGGCGAGCGGGGCCAGTTTGGTGTGCGCGCGAATGAACGCCGGGCCGTCCATTTCCGCAAGGTGCGCCGCTGCGGTCCGGCAGGCAATGACGCTTTGCCCTGCTTGGCCGAGCCGCGGCTCCGGCCGCGCCGCGCTCCCCGCCCGGGCAGAGGGATACCCGCGTGCTAGGACGTGGCCGGCGCTTTTTTTGCGCTTTTTTCTGCCGCGCGCGCGGTGCAAAACGGCTGCAGAGCCACGCGCGGCCGGCGCGTGCTTGGCAGGAGGCAGGCGCCCATGATCAGCTCGGACCCCCATCCCGACGGCCGGATTAGCGTGGAGCGGCAGGGCCGCGTGTTTCGCATCGGCATCGACCGCCCGCGGAAGCTGAACGGGTTTTCCGCAAAAATGCTGGTGGAACTTGCCGAGGCTTTCACGCTTTTTGAGCGCGATGCCGACGCCTGGGTCGGTCTGCTCTACGGTCACGGCGCGAATTTCACCGCGGGCCTCGAGCTCGACAAGGTCGCCGCGCTGATGCGCGAGCGCGGATCGATTGTGCCGGCCGGCTGTGTCGATCCGCTGGCGTTGCGTCCGCCGTTGCGCAGCAAGCCGCTGGTGTGCGCGGTGCAGGGCATCTGCTTCACCATCGGCATCGAGCTGATGCTCGCCGCCGATATCGTCGTCGCCGCCGACGACTGCCGATTTGCGCAGATCGAAGTCAAGCGCGGCATCATGGCGGCGGGCGGGGCGACCATGCGTATGGTCGAACGCGCGGGTTGGGGCAACGCCCAGCGCTACCTGCTGACCGGGGACGAGTTCGGCGCCGCAGAGGCCCTGCGGCTCGGCTTCGTACAGGAAGTTGTTGCGGCCGGGCAGCAAACACAAAGGGCAGGCGAGATCGCCCAGCGGATCGCCGAGCAGGCGCCGCTCGCGGTGCGCGCCTCACTGCTCTCGTCACGCATCTTCCTCGATCACGGGCCCGATGCGGCGATCCGGCAGATGCAGGCTCAGCAGGCGACCTTGATGGCGAGCGCGGACGCCGCCGAAGGCGTGCGCTCATTCACCGAGCGCCGCGCGGGCCGCTTCGGCGGCAGCTAGCGCCAGAATGCGCCTGCGCGCTCAGCGGGCTGCAAATCGCCTTGCCATGGGCGTCCGTACTGACGTAACTAGCGTCCGATTTCGCGAGGGGGGACGCCTTGGGCGGTAAACTGCAGCGAACGGTCAACATCGACGATCTGCGCAAGCTCGCCAAGCGGCGTCTGCCGAAAATCGCCTACGATTTCATCGAGGGAGGGCTCGAGGACGAGCTCGGCATTGCGCGCAACGAAGCGGCGTTGCGCGCACTGTGCATGGTGCCTCGCTATGGGGTTGACGTGCAGAACGTCGATCAGCGGACAACGCTGTTCGGCCGGGCCTTCGCAAGCCCGGTTGGCATCGCTCCGACCGGGCTCGGCGGGCTGTTCCGCCGTGGGGCCGATCTCATGCTCGCCGAAGCCGCCCGCCGCGCCGACGTCCCGTTCATCATGTCGGGCACGGGTACCGGCCTGATCGAGGATCTCGGGCGTGTCGCTCCCGAGCACGGGTGGTTTCAGCTCTACCTCGCCAAGGACCGAGGCATCTCCGAGGACATGGCGCGTCGCGCCCGCGACGCCGGGCTGTCGACGCTCGCCATTACCGTCGATGTGCCGGTCAGCTCCAAGCGCGAGCGCAATGTTCGCAACGGCTTCGTGCGGCCATTGAAGCTGAGCCTGAGGACGCGGCTCGAGGCCTGCCTGCATCCCGATTGGATGCTCGAGTACCTGCGCCACGGCATGCCCACGATCGCGAGTTGGCAAGCCTATGCCCCCAAGGGCGCCACGGCCGCACAAATCGCCGAGTTCGTCGCCAGCCAGACCCCGACGCCGGTGCTGTGGCGGGATGTGGAGAGCTTCCGCCGCCTCTGGTCCGGCAAACTCGTGCTCAAAGGCATCATGCATCCCGACGACGCGGCGCGGGCCGCTGCGCTCGGCGTCGATGGCATTATCGTTTCCAACCACGGCGGACGTCAGCTCGACAGGGCGCCTGGTCCGATCGAGGTGCTTCCGGCAATCCACGCCGCGGTCGGAGACAAGCTGACCGTCATGTACGACAGCGGCGTGCGCCGCGGCGC
>JBPYEF010000161.1:0-9953 GCA_051985875.1 Hyphomicrobiaceae bacterium | reverse complement strand
GCCAGGACCAGTCCGGCGATGGCGTGCCGCGCCGCGGCTTCTGCAACCTGGGAGGGCGTCGGCATCCAGCGCCCGGCGGGCCCGGTCGCGATCGGCACGGGGGTCTGTCCCAGCGCAGCGAGGATATGGCGGTAGCAGGGATAGCCTGGCGCGGGGAGTGCGACGCTGGCGCCGGCATCAAACAGCGCGAGGAAGGTCAGAACGAACCCGGCGGACGAGCCGGTGGTGACGACGACCCGTTCCGGGGGGACCTGCAGGCCATAGCGCTCCGCGTAGTGGCGGGCGATGCGCGCGCGCAGCGCCGGGAGTCCGAGCGCCGGCGTGTAGCCGAGCGTTTCGGTAGGAAGCGCGGCCGCCACGGCGGCGAGTGCGGCCTTGGGGGCGGGGGTTCCGGGCTGCCCGACCTCCATGTGGATGATGTGCTTGCCCCGCGCCTCGAGATCGGCGGCGGCCTGCATGACGTCCATGACGATGAATGCCGGCACGGCGCTGCGCCGAGAGGCGCGCGGCAGTTGCGGTTTGCCCCCCACATCCATCTCAGTTGTTCGCATGGCCGCTCCGATTGCGATGAGCCCTCAAAGCGCCACGGTTGCATCCTAGCCCGGCGCCCGGCGCTAACGGGCGTCTTGGCCGGTGCGGCGGATAGCGCATTGCGGGCGCCAGGCTTATAGTCGGGGGTGACGGTCAGGGCAAATCGCCCCAGAGCTGCAATCCAGAGCTACAATCCAGAGCTACGATCCAGAGTCACAATAAAGCGCCACAATAAAGCCCGAATAAAAACAGGCGGAATGAAACCGGAGGGCCGGCTGCGGGTCCGTTCTAGGGCGGGTCAGTTTCAGGGCGGACCAGTTCAGGGCGGGCCAGTGCAGGGCGGGCCAGTCCAGGGCGCGCCAGTTCCAGGGCCGGCCAGTAGGGCGAACCAGTGTCGGGCGCGGCGGGTCGCGGGGTCAGTGTCGCGATCGGCTCGAGGTCGAAACCGCGGTTGGGCGAGTACCGGGTCGAGCGTCGTGGCGCGTGCGGGCGGCTTTTCGCACGGGTTTCAGGCCGCCAAGGCAGCCGAAACCGTGCCGGGCCGCCGCCGGGTCGGTTGCGAAGCTCATGGGGTTGCGCTAGGTGCGTGGAGTGCTTTGGGCTAGATGCGTTCGGCGAGGCGTTTCCAACGCGAGTGGCAACGTGCAAGCATCGAGAGACTGCGATAGGCCCACGATCCGCTGCCGGCGCTGTCCTCCCCTCGCCGGGCGCAGGCGCCCTCACCGGTGGCGCGCGGTGGCGATCGCCGCGCTCTATGCGCTTTCCGCCTCGAGTGCGGCCATCGCACCGGCCGCGGCGGAGAGCCTGCCGCTGATCCGCGACACGGAAATCGAGAACCTGCTCAGGGACTACTCCCGGCCGATCTTCAAGGCGGCCGGCCTTGGCGCCCAGAACATCTCCATACGCATAATCAAGCACGAGAGCTTCAACGCCTTCGTGCTCGATGGGCGCAACGTGTTCATCAACTCCGGGACGCTGCTCGACGCCAAGACGCCCAATGAAGTGATCGGCGTCATCGCCCACGAGACGGGCCACATCACCGGCGGGCACATGGCAGCGTTGCGCGCGCGCATCGCGCGTGACCAGACCAAGGCCCTGCTGTTGACGATCCTCGGCATCGGCTTGATGGTCGGCGGCGCCGTGAGCGGTGGCGAGACCGCGCACGAGGTGGCCGGCGCCGGATCTGGGGTCGCGCTCGGCGGCAACGAGATGGTCATGCGCTCGCTGCTGAGCGAGCGGCGCTCCCAGGAGTCGGCCGCGGATCAGGCCGGCATCCGCTATCTCGATGCGACCCACCAGTCGGGCCGCGGCATGCTGGAGACGTTCGAGCGCTTTGCCCAGCAGGAGTACATCTCCGCCGACTATCAGGATCCGTTCGTGCGCACCCATCCGGTGGCCGCCGATCGAATCGCCCAGCTGCGCGAGCGCGTCCTCAAGAGCCCCTACTACGACGTGCGCGACCCTCCCCAGCTGCAGCTGCGCCACGACATGGTGCGGGCGAAGATTTCCGGCTACCTGGAGCGCCCGCAGGTCGTCGGCAACCGCTACCCGCCGAGCGACAACTCCCTCCCGGCGCGCTACGCGCGCGCCATTGCCCACAACTGCTCGGGCAAATGCGTCGAGGCCATGGGCGAGGTCGACGCGCTGCTGCGGGACAAACCCGACAATCCCTATATGTGGGAGCTCAAGGGCAACCTGCTGTTCTGGGTCGGCAACTACCGCGACGCGATCCCGGCCTTGCGCAAGGCACTGAAGCTCGCCGGGGAGGAGCCGCTGATCCAGGTCGAGCTCGCCCAGGCGATGCTGGCAACGGATGATGCAAGCATGCTCGGGGAATCGATCGCACTGCTGCGCCGTGCCGATTCGCTTGATGCCGAGAACGCTATAACCCACCACCAGCTCGCCAACGCCTTCTACAAGAAGGGGCTGTTTCCCCAGGCCGACCTGGAGGCCGCCCAGGCGAATTTCGTGGAGGGGAACGTGAAGCAGGCGAAGATCTTTGCCAAGCGCGCGCTCGCCAAGCTGCCGCGCGGCTCGCCGGAGTGGATCCGCGCTGAAGACATCGTCAACTACAAAGAAGAACCGAGCTGAGGCGGCGCCCCTGCAAACCGACGTCCAAAACTGGAGAAATGCATGTCACGAAATCCCCTTGCGGTCTTCCTTCGCTCCCGCGCGCTGGCGCGTGGCGCCCTGCTGGTCGCACTGCTGCTGCTCGGCGGCGGTCTGCTCGGCGGTCTGGCTTTCGCGCAGCTCGCCGCGCCCACGGCCACGCAGTCCGCGGCACCGGCGGCGAGCGCCGGCAGCTTTAGCGGCCTGCAGAAAAAGGAGATTGAGGCGATCATCCGGGAATACCTCATCAACAATCCGGAGGTATTGGTCGACGTCCAGAACGCGCTCGACGCCAAGATGGACAAGGTGCAGGGCGAGCGCATGGCGGTCGCGATCAAGGACAACGCCGGGGAACTCTACCGCTCGGCCGCCTCGCCGATCGTCAACGCCAAGGGCGACGTGCCGGTGATCGAGTTCTTCGACTACAACTGCGGCTACTGCAAGAAGGCGTTCCCGGAAGTGGCGCAGCTGATCGAAAGCGACAAAAAGGTCCGCCTGATCCTCAAGGAGTTTCCGATTCTCGCCAAGGGCTCCGAGGAGGCCTCGCGCGTCGCGTTGGCCGCCAAGATGCAAGGCAAGTACTGGGAGTTCCACCGCGCCATGCTGGAAAACCAGGGCCAGGCCAACGAGGCTTCGGCGCTGCGCGTGGCCGAGAAGCTGGGGCTCGATATGGCCCGCCTAAAGCGAGACATGGCCGCTCCCGAGGTCAAAAAGGAGATCGAGGCGAACCACGCGCTGGCCAACAAAATGGGCATCCAGGGCACACCGCATTTTCTGGTCGGCGACAAGGTCATCCCAGGCGCGCCCGAGAACCTGCTCGAGCTGCTGCACAAGGACGCCGCCGAGGTCCGCAAGGAAGGGTGCAAGGTTTGCTAGGGGGCGGCAACCCACACGGCCGAACGCGCCCAGCGCTCGGCCGTCTGCCTCTCTCCGATCTCCGCCTCGCCTTTCGCGCCCGGTGCAAAGCTGGTACACGAACAGTTGATCGTGGTGGTGTGCGGTTGGCGTACTCCCGGCGATGTCTGTTGCAGAAGGCGTTGACCCAGCCGGTCCCCGTCGCGATGGCGCCCGAGGGCTCCCCGTGCGTGCCTTTCGCGCACCCGCTGAGGCCCGCACCCTGGGCGGCAGGGCCTGATCCCCGAACGCGCCGCGGCCGCGATCGCGAAGTGATGGCGAGCAACCCGGAACGGTCGGGAGCATGGCGGACGTGACAGGCAAGGGTATCGAGAAGGAATTCATCCGCGAGCTCGCTGCCCTGCTCGAGGAGACCGGCCTCAGCGAAATCGAGGTCGAGCGCGAGGGCATCCGCGTGCGCGTTGCGCGCCAGGCGCGCGTCGAGGCCATGAACATCGCCATGACCGCGCCGCCGGAGCGGATGCAGCCGGCAGAGAGTGCCAAGAAGGCATCGCCATCGGACCCGAGCAAGCATCCGGGGGTGGTGCCCTCTCCCATGGTCGGCACCGTCTATCTCGCCCCGGAGCCGGGAGCGGCGCCCTTCGTCACCGTCGGCGCGCGCGTCAGCCAGGGTCAGACGCTCCTGATCATCGAGGCGATGAAAACGATGAATCACATTCCCGCCCCCAAGGCGGGGGTGGTGAGCGCCATTCTCGTCGGCAATGGTCAGCCCGTCGAATTCGGCGAGCCGCTGGCAATCGTCGAATAGCCGTGGCACAGCGTTGAGAGCGGCGCTTAGATGTTCGACAAGGTACTGATCGCAAACCGCGGCGAAATCGCGCTGCGCGTGCAACGGGCCTGCAAGGAGATCGGCATCGCCACGGTAGCGGTGCATTCGACGGCCGACGCCGACGCCATGCACGTGCGGCTCGCCGACGAGAGCGTGTGCATCGGCGCACCACCCGCCGCCGAGAGCTATCTGAACATCCCGCGCCTGCTGGCGGCCTGCGAGATCACCGGCGCCGATGCCATTCACCCCGGCTACGGCTTCCTGTCCGAAAACGCCCGCTTCGCCGAGATCCTCGAAGAGCACGGCATCACTTTCATCGGGCCGACGTCGGAGCACATCCGCCTAATGGGCGACAAGATCGAGGCCAAGGCGACGGCCAAGCGCCTCGGTATCCCCGTGGTGCCTGGCTCCGACGGCGCGGTCAGCAACCACGTGCGCGCCGCAGCCATCGCCAACGAGATGGGCTATCCCGTGTTGATCAAGGCCGCGGCCGGTGGCGGCGGCCGTGGCATGAAGGTGGCGCGCTCGGCGGAGGACCTCGAGATGGCGCTGAGGACCGCCCGGGCCGAGGCCAAGGCGGCCTTCGGCGACGACAGCGTGTATGTGGAGAAGTACCTGGACAAGCCGCGCCACATCGAGATTCAGGTGTTCGGCGACGGCAACGGCAACGCCATTCACCTCGGCGAGCGTGATTGCTCCCTGCAGCGCCGGCACCAAAAGGTGATGGAGGAAGCACCCTCGCCGGCGCTCAACAGGGAGGCCCGCGCGGCGATCGGCACCACCATCGCCAAGGCCATGCAGAAGCTGCGCTACCGCGGCGCCGGCACGGTCGAGTTCCTCTACCAGGACGGCCAGTTCTTCTTCATCGAAATGAACACGCGCCTGCAGGTCGAGCACCCCGTGACCGAAGCGATCACCGGCCTCGACCTGGTCATCGAGCAGATCCGCATCGCCGCGGGCAGCCCGCTGACACTGCGCCAGGAGGAGGTGGTGTTCTCCGGGCATGCCATCGAATGCCGCATCAACGCCGAGAACCCCAAGACCTTCATGCCCTCCCCCGGCACCATCACCTACTGGCACCCACCGGGAGGGCTCGGCGTGCGGGTCGACAGCGGCGCCTACCAGGGCTACCGCATTCCCCCCTACTACGACAGTCTGATCGGCAAACTGATTGTCCACGGCAAGAACCGCAACGAGTGCCTAATGCGCCTTAAGCGCTGCCTGTCGGAGTTCGTCATCGACGGGATCGAGACGACCATTCCGTTGTTTGCTGACCTGGTGCGCCAGGCCGATATCGCCAATGGTCTTTACGACATTCATTGGCTTGAGAAATTTCTGCAAAGATAATAATTGCCTCCTAGAGTGATCGCAGCCCACGAGAACGCTGGCTCATGACGTCGCGCGATGACATCGTCATCGAAATCACCCCACAGGTGCTGCTCAAGGCCTATACCTGCGGCATCTTCCCCATGGCCGAGAGCGCCGATGATCCGGCCCTGTACTGGATCGAACCGCAGCAGCGGGGCGTGCTGATGCTCGATGAGGTGCACGTGCCGCGGCGCCTGGCAAAGAGTATCCGCCAGGGCGTCTACGAAGTGCGGATCGACAGCAACTTCGAGGGCGTGATCACCGGCTGCGCGGCGTCGCGCCCGGGACGGCGCACCACCTGGATCAATCCGAAGATCCGCTCCCTTTACGGGGAATTGTTCGAGATGGGCTATTGCCACACGGTCGAGGCCTGGCTCGACGGCGCGCTGGTCGGCGGCCTCTACGGTGTCGCGCTCAACGGCGCCTTCTTCGGGGAAAGCATGTTCTCCACCGCCCGCGATGCGAGCAAGATCGCGCTTGCTCACCTGTGCGCACGCCTCAGCTTCGGCGGCTTTTCCCTGCTCGACACGCAGTTCGTGACCGAGCACCTGCGCCAGTTCGGCACGGTGGAGATCGACCGCACCGAGTTCCACGTGCGGCTCGAAAAAGCGCTGGCCCACAAGGCCGACTTCCTGGCGCTGCCGAGCGACGCCGGCCCGACGCTGGTGCTCGACATTCTGCGCCGCGCCGGCGCCGGGCACTTGCGGCTGGGGTGAGCCGAGCGCGGCCCTCGCGACGTCTGCCGGCTCTCGAAATCTGCTCGTCCCACCGCCGCCCGCGCGCCCGCGCGGTCAGTACGCCCGCCCGCATCCCCAACTTGCGCAAGGCTACGGCGTGTGGCCCGACCCGAACGTCGTTCCCTTGGCGGCGGCGATGAAGGCGCGCACGCGCTGCACATCCTTTGTGTGCGTGCCGGGAATGTCGGTCTTGGTCTTCGAATCGACGCCCGCCGGTCCGACGTGCGCAATCGCCTCGCGCACGTTCTCCGGCCCAAGACCGCCGGCGAGGATAGTGGGCACGGGCACGCTGCGCGTGATCCTCTGGCTCAGGCGCCAATCGTGGACAATGCCGAGCGCACCGATTTGCCGATCACCTTGACGGTGGCTGTCGAGCAGCAGGCAGTCCGCAACCGCCGCGTGGTCGTGGGCATGGGCGAGGGCATCTTCGCCGGTGACGGGGATGCTGCGCATCAGGCGGGCACCGGGGACCGCTTCCCGCACCCGCCGGCAGTCCGCCGGGCCGAGGAGCTCGAGCGCCGCGCCGAGGTGGACGTACGCCGGGGCAACAGCCCTTGCCCAAGCGATGATCGCCGCGACATTCGCCGACAGGAACAGGGCAGAAACCTTGCCCGGCGGCACCACGGCGGCGGCAATCTGCGCGGCGCGCTCCCAGGACTGCTCTCGCGGAAAGGCGCCATCGCCAACGAGAATGCCGACGTGATCCACGCCGAGCGCGCACAGCGCGCGTGCTTCCTTTGGCGTTGTCACCTCGTAGATCTGAACGAGCATCACGGGTTCGGGGATCGGCTTTACCTGTCCTGGTAGGCCGCGGTCACGGCCCCCAGCCCAGTTCAAGCCGTAGTTCAAGCCACAGTTCTGGTCACAGTTCCAGTCACGGTTCCAGTGACGAGCAGTTTGGGCGCGGGCCCCAAGTCACGGGCCAGCGCCGCGCCATACCCGGGCCTGGCAATGCTGGAGCGCAGCCAGGAGTGAGTACGGGGGGTTGCACAGCTCGTGATCGCCGCCGTTCCGATCCGCCACGCCAGCGTCAGCGCGGCACGCGCCGGCGATATGGCAGGTCGGAATCGGTCGGCGCGGGCTCCGCATCGGGTGCCCGCGCGGTCGGTGCTCCGGGCGCAGTAGGCGCGCGCTGCGCCGTCGCGCGCGGGTGGCTGCAGTCGGTCAACCAAACGTCGAACACGGGATGCTCCACCGCATTGAGACCGGGACTGTCTGCGAACATCCAGCCGGTGAAGATGCGCTTCTCCTTGCCGTCGAGCATGACCTCGTCGACTTCGACGAAGGTCGTCGTCTTCGGTGGCTCGGTGGGTTCGCGCGAGTAACAGACGCGCGGCGTCACCTTAAGGGCACCGAAGCTCGCGGTGTGATTGAGTGGAATCTCCAGCCGCGAGATTTTCGCGGTCACCTTGTCGAGCGCCGCGAAAACCGCAACGGAGTTCTCGATACGCTGGGCAGCAGCCGGCGCGGGATTGCCAAGCAGAAACGCCCCTGCAATTGCGACCGCCCAGCGCAAGCGCGTTCTGTCCTGACAATCGATCGCCATGCCACAAGCACCACGTCCTCTTCCCTGCAGCGCGAGCGCAACGCTAGCGCTCAGCGCGGCCGCCAGGGCTGATAATCGCCGCTCGAGGGCTGCCGCTTGCCATGCGCCAGGATGCTGCCGCTCGGCCGATTGGCCTCGGGCGTCCCCGTCATATTCATGCTATGCGGCTTCTCCCACGGCCATGGCCGGTAGCTCTCGGCGACGGGCGGGATGTCGACAATATAGTGCAGCCATCCGTGCCAGCCGGGAGGGACCTGCGAGGCTTCGGCGAGGTTTTTGTAGATCACCCAGCGGCGCGGTACACCGAGCGGGCCAACGCCCCTGCTCTGCACATAGTAGCGGTTACCCTGTTCGTCGCTGCCAACGAATCGCCCGCGCACGGCCGTGTACAAACGATTTGACCAGGTATTGCCGCCCCACCAGCTGAAGATCTCCGAAAATACACCCATTCGCTCCTCGCGTGCTGCGCGCCCCATATGCCACCCTCCACGCGGGGCTGTCCATGGCCGCGCACAAAGGCAAAAATGCCACAACCTGCGGCGCGGAATCGCCTTAACCTCCGGCGCGGCTGAGGACAGGGGCGCATACCCCCGGATCGCGATCGCGGCCCGCTTTTCTGCCAGGCGCGTAGGGCGGGCGTGGGTCGTGTGCGGCTGGCGCGTCGTCCGCGCCGCGGATCCTTCTATCTACCACATTTGGTATGGGTACGATCTACCACCTACAAGACCTCGTGACTGAGACCCGCGAATCATCATAGTCTGCAGCGCAACGGGCGCTCGGCCGACCGGCCGCGGCGCCCTCCAGTGCAAATTTGCGCCACGACATCGCCCGGAAGCCAGGGCCGGGCGCAGTTAGCGCGTGGCCGAGGTTCTGCCGTCCTGCGGTCCTCATAGTGGCGTTCCCGCATCAGTTGCTTTCCGTAGCCACGACCCGTGCGCCCTGGGCAGGGGCGCAAAGCGCGTAGCGGCGGGGGCCGCGCGTCCAAGTTGCTGATCAGGCCGAGCATAAACGCGACGGGCATGCCCTCGGGGCGAGCGCCCGCTGCGCATCCATCGGGGGAAAAGATGCAGATCAAACGGCGGTTCACCACGGCAGGCAAATCGCCCTACGAGAAAATTGCGTTCCGGCACGCCAGCTCTGAAATCAAGAACCCGGACGGCTCCGTCGTCTTTAGCTTGGAGAGCTTCGCCGTTCCCGAGCACTGGAGCCAGGTCGCCGCCGACATCCTCGCCCAGAAGTACTTCCGCAAGGCGGGCGTGCCGACCCGCTTGCGGCGCATCGAGGAGCCCCAGATCCCCTCCTGGTTGTGGCGCTCGGTCGCAGATGAGCGCGCGCTTGCCGCGCGCCCCGAGGCGGAGCGCACCTGCGGCGAGGCAGACGCCCGCCAGGTGTTCGACCGGCTGGCCGGCACCTGGACCTACTGGGGCTGGAAGGGCGGCTACTTCACCAGCGAGGATGATGCGCGCGCGTTCTTCGACGAGCACCGTTACATGCTGGCCATGCAGATGGGCGCACCCAATTCACCGCAATGGTTCAACACCGGCCTGCACTGGGCCTACGGCATCGACGGCCCGGGCCAGGGTCACCACTATGTCGACCACGAGACCGGGCAGCTGACGGCGTCCACCTCGGCCTACGAGCATCCCCAGCCGCACGCCTGCTTCATCCAGTCGATCGAGGACGACCTCGTCAACGAGAACGGCATCATGGATCTGTGGGTGCGCGAGGCGCGCCTGTTCAAGTACGGTTCCGGCACCGGCACGAACTTCTCCAGGCTGCGTTCGGAAAACGAGAAGCTTTCCGGCGGCGGCAAGTCCTCTGGGCTGATGAGCTTCCTCAAGATCGGTGACCGTGCCGCCGGCGCGATAAAGTCCGGCGGCACGACGCGACGCGCCGCCAAGATGGTCGTCGTCGACATCGACCATCCCGACATCGAGCAGTTCATCGACTGGAAGGTCATCGAAGAGCAGAAAGTGGC
>JBPYEF010000160.1:0-10748 GCA_051985875.1 Hyphomicrobiaceae bacterium | reverse complement strand
TCGGCTGCGGCATCTCGGTGCACAAGTCGCACCTGAAATCCGTGGTCGAGGATGGATTGTCGGGATTGACCCTGATCAGCACGCTGTAGAACGGTGCCGTCGCGTGCAGCACCGCGTAGGTGGTCTCGCGGTGCCCGTCGAGACTGGGCCCCCCGTCCGCCGGTATCATGTACGTCAGGATGCCGCCGCGCTTGGGGGTCTCGGCGGCGGCCACGCTTGCGCCCAGCGCCAGGAGCAGGCCCGGCACCAGCGCCGCGGCGACCCGCCCTGCTAGTCCGGCAAGCCGGCATCGTAACGAGCCGAAGCCGCCCAGCGCACGCGCTTCGCCTGACATCGCATAGGCCCCGATCATGCTCGCCTCCCGAGTGTGTGCGCTTGGTGCGCGCTTGATGACAGTTCTGCGCCCGGCCCGGTAGAATTGGCCGCCGTTGGGTGACGTACGCGCGCCGCGTTCGCAGCGCGCGGCGGCTGCCAACAGATGCCGGTCACGATCGCGCGCCGACGGGGGATGGGCGTAGGCTGTGGCTCGCTCGCATCGCGCGCTCGGGATGCAGCGGTGATGCCGGGCCGGGCCCGGCTTTGACAGTCCTCATGGCGTCTCCCATTTTTTTGGCCCGTTTTTGGCCCGTTTTTGGCCCGCGCTATCTGCCTCAGTGGCGCCGCGGCGATTGCAGGCGGGCATCGCAGGCCCGGCTGGCAGTCACCTTGCCAGCGTCGGCAGCATTGCCAAAACGCGGTACCCAGCGCGCGCTGATCTTGGGCGTGGTGTCCCGGGTCAGGGACGCTGCCGGCAGCAAGTTTAGCAAAGGCGCGGCCGGCTGCCCAGGTGTTGCTAGGCGGCCTTGCAGCAGGAGCCGCGGGAAGGAGGGTATTTTTTCTCCGGGAACCGGCCGGGCACCGGGGCACGCACGGGGCACGCCCTGGCACAGGCCGGCGGACGCACCGGGCCCAGCACAGCGGACCGGCCCGCAAGCGTTTGCCTTGTTCCGGCCGATCGGCTTTGCTGGCGCACAAGCCCGGCCACCGTGACGGGACCGGCGCAGGGGAGACCTCTCATGCCAGTTGAAGAAGCGATCTACCCGTCGCTTGCGGGCCAGGTGGTCTTCGTCACGGGCGGCGGCAGCGGCATCGGCGCCGCCATCGTCGCGGCGTTTGCCCGGCAGCGGGCAAAGGTGGCGTTCATCGACATCGATCAGCGCGCCGCAACCGGCGTCGCCGCGACCCTCACCGAAACAGGCGCCCGCGTGCACTTCGAGCTGTGCGACGCGCGGGACATCGCGGCGCTGCGCCGGGCGGTGATCAACGCACGCCAGGCCCTGGGGCCGATTACCATCCTCGTCAACAACGCCGCGCGGGACGACCGCCACGCCACCGAGGAGGTCACCCCCGCGTACTGGGATGAGCGCTTCGCCGTCAATCTCAGGCATCAATTCTTCGCCGCGCAAGCCGTCCTTCCGGACATGCAGGCCGCACGCAAGGGCTCAATCATCAACCTCGGCTCCTCCTCGTGGATGGTCGGCCAAGGCGGCATGGTCGCCTATACCGCCGCCAAGTCGGCCGTGCTCGGATTGACACGTTCACTGGCGCGCGATTTCGGCCCATACAACATCCGCGTCAACGCCGTTGCCCCAGGCTGGATCCTTACCGAACGCCAGCGCAGCCTCTGGCTCACCCCCGAGAAGCACGGTGCGCTCTTGGAGGCGCAGTGCCTGAAGCGCGACCTGACCGGCGAAGACGTAGCCCGCGTCGTGCTGTTCCTGGCCTCGGACGAGGCGGGTGCCATCACCAGTCAGCACGTATTGGTCGACGGCGGACGGCTGTGAGCCAAATGCGCACCCGTACAGGGCGTGCGCATGAAACGGTCCGGGCAGCCTGTCGTGGGGCTGCCGCTCGGCGTGTTTCGCCCGCACCGGCGGTGCGCTTGCCCGGCAAGCGCGCTCAGACCGCTGCGGCAATGGCGTGCGAAAGGTAGAAGAACACCGCACATCCGAGCAGGATCAGCAGGCTCGCGAGCGCCAGGTCGAGGCGCGACCCGGTACCCGGATGCGCCTCCATGCTGTCGATGTATTTCGAGGTGGTGACAAAGCGCACTCCGGCGATTGCGACCATTACGGTACCGAGCGCGATCAACGACAGTCCGACCGCATTGCCGAAACGTTGCCCGGGGATCGACACCGAGCGGCCAACCAGCGAGGGAGACGCCACCTGCAGGAGCAGATCGAATCTCTCGACGAGGAAACCGAACGCCATCACGGCGATTGCGGTTCTGACCCACGCCAGAAAAGTGCGCTCGTTGGCGGCGTGATCGGAAAAGTTCTTGATCATCGGTGCATGCCTCTCCTCTGCCGACCCGTCGGACGACCGCCCTGCGGCAAAGCGCCTTGACCGGATTGGCAGGTCTCCGGTCCTGATGCGAGGTCCTGGCGGGAGGCCCGGGTGCGAAGCCCGGTCGCCGCAGGCACTCCGACCGCAAGGGTACGCTCAACCCTAACCCGCTCCGCGGCACCCCGCAGCCGGTCACGCCGGCGGCTTCAGGCGTAGACGAAGGCCGGATCACTGAGGTCGATGGCCGGGAACTGATCCTTCTCGCGCCAGTAGTCCTGGGTGTGTTGCCATTCCGGCTTGTCGCCGCGCCTGGGCAGAAGGTGCATCGCGCGCGTCAGGTATCCAGGATTGAAGCTCTCCGGGTCGATCCACGGCAGCAGAGGCATATCGTGATCCTGCGGCCGCAAGGCAACGGTTACCGCACGCGCGCCGATGCGCTCCATGTGCCGCAGCAAGCGGCACACGAACGCAGCGACCATGTCCGACCGCAGCGTCCAACTGGCGCGGAAGTAGCCGAATACCCATGCCAAATTCGGAATGCCCGTGAACATCATTCCCCGGTAGGTCACGGTATCGGCAAAGGCTAGCGGTCTGCCGTCGATGCTGAAGGCGATATCCCCCAGTACATTGATGTTGAAGCCGGTCGCGGCAACGATGATGTCGGCATCGAGTTGCTTGCCGGATTTCAGTAGGATGCCGCCGCCGTTGAAGCACTCGATTTCGTCGGTGGCGACCGACACCCGCCCGGCGTTGATGGCCTTGAACAGATCCGCATCCGGAATGAAGGCGATGCGCTGGCGCCACGGGCGATACTTTGGCGTGAAGTGCGTCTCGACGTCAAACTCTGGACCGAGGTGATTGCGCACCGCGCCAATCAGCTCTCGGGCGACCACGTCCGGCTCCTCGAGGCAACGGCGCGTGAAGGCCGCCTGGTCGTAGAGTATCTTGCGCCGTACGATCTCGTGGATCCACGCCGCGTCGATCTGCAGTTGCCGCAGCGTCTCGGCAAGATCGTTGACGTTGCGCCCGGTGATGAAGAAGGTCGGCGAGCGCTGCAGCATGGTCACGTGTTCGCAGGCGTCGGCGATCGCGGGAATGAGCGTAGCCGCCGTGGCACCGGAGCCGATGACCACGACCTTCTTGCCGATGTAGTCGAGGTCTTCCGGCCAGGTCTCGGCGTGTACCACCGTTCCCCCGAAGCTCGCCATCCCCGGCCATTGCGGCATGTACCCCTGCGCGTGACGGTAGTAGCCTTGGCACATGAAGAGGAAGCTCGCCGTGAATGTCAGCGACGCGCCGCTGTCGGTGCGGGTGGCCACGATCGTCCAGCGTCGATCTTCGCTCGACCAGTGGGCGGACGCGATCTTGTGCCGGTAGCGGATGTGGCGGGCGAGGTCGTTCTCGGCGACCACCTCACCCATGTAGGCGCGTATTTCCTCGGCCGTGGCGATGGGTGGCCCGGTCCAGGGCTTGAAGTGGTAGCCGAACGTGTGAAGGTCGCTGTCGGAGCGGATGCCGGGATAGCGATGCGTCCACCAGGTGCCCCCGAAGCTCTCCTGCATGTCGAGTACGAGGAAGGATTTCCTCGGGCAGTGCCGGGTGAGATGATAGGCGGCACCGATCCCGGAAATGCCGGCACCGACGATCAGCACGTCAAAGTGCTCGGCCTGCTCCTCCGTCGCCTGCACTGGTGGGTATTCCGCCATCTTTCCCTCTGACCTTGTCCGCCGCAGCGCGAGGCTGCGCCGCCATTGTTCCGGCGCGAATAACGCTCACCTCCCCATTCGGGCAATCCTCGATCACCGTCGCGATCGATCGCCGCGTGCCGGGAAACCAGTAAGGGCGGCGCAGAATGGCGCAGGGCTGGGGCGGATACAATAGCACCGGCACAAGGACGTGCCCGACGACCGGTGCCTCAACCGACCCCGACCGTCAGCCGAATGTAAAGCCGTGCCTGCGCAAGTAGCGCGGGAATGCAGCCCCCTCGGGTTTCGCCGCTTGCCGCGCCTTGTCTTCCGACCATCCGTAGACCTCTGCGACCCCGTATTCCTCGGTGGCGCGCTGCTGGCTCGCCGGAATGGAGCGGATGGCGTCGCGCCGGCGATCGTAATCCTCGATGGCTGCTTCGAGGCCCCGGTCGTCGTAAACGTCCCGATGCAAGGTGATCGGGCGCGGTAGCCGCAGGCTGATGTAACCCGCGCGGGCGGGATACCCGACGCACAGGCCGGCCACCGGAAAGACTTTGTCGGGCAGCGCCAGAATCTCGGCGACCTCGTCGATGGCATTGCGCAGCACGCTGATCGGACAGCAGCCCAGGCCGGAGGATTCCGCGGCGAGGATGAACGTCTGCAGCGTCAACGCGGCATCGACCGCGGCGTTGAAAAAGCCCTCAAGCGTGCCGTTGCCGATCGGCTTACCGCGCATCTCACCAATGCGCTCGAGGCGTCGCGCGTCGCCAAGAAAGACAAAGAAGGCCGGCGCTACGCCAATCCAGGGCATCGCCGGAAACAGCTCGCCGATGCGCTGACGCCGCGTCGGGTCGACGACGCGCAGGATCGCGGCTTGTTGGAAATCGGACTTGCCCGAGGCGCTGAGCGCGGCTGCGCAGAGCAGATCAAGCAGGGTGTCGGATGGTACGGTCGGGGTAAACGCCCTGACCGTCCTGCGGCCGAGCACCTGGCGCAAGAACGGAATGTCTGCGGCGTCCGCCGGGTCGGGCCCGCCGTCGTTGCCGAACCGGCGCTGCAGCTCGTTGGCATAGGACGTCACCTGGCAACCCCCTTCACGTCTTGGCTTGCCGCGCAAGCGCGGCGCGCGCCGGCAGGTGTTTTCCCGCACGTTGCGCGGGCACGCCCACGTTATGCCTGGGCGTATCGCCGGCGCAACACATCTCCTCGCGCGCGGAGCGCCCAAGCCGCATCCCTTCCGGGGCCACGCAATCCCCGATTCGCGCGCTCAGGCTTCCTTCACCCCGTATTCCGGAATGCCCTGCTCGTTGCCATAGTATTTGTAGGGGAGGAATTTGCCGGACATGGTGATCTTCACGCGGTCGCCCTTCGGGTTGGGCAGACGCTCAATGTCCATATCGAAGTCGATGGCGGACATAATGCCGTCGCCGAACTCCTCCTCAATCAGCGCCTTCCACGCCGGCCCATTCACCATCACGAGCTCGAAGAACCGGTAGATCAGCGGATCGCTCGGCGGCATCAAGGTCCCGCGGTGGGGCACCTCGTTCAGCATCCGCTCCTCGGCCGCCGAAAGCCCGAACAGAAGGGCGGCCTTCTTGGCCAGCGGCTTGACGAGCTTCATCTGGCCCAACAGTGCCCCGACCACCAGCACCGGCGACACGCCGCCGATCTCCTTGCAAATCTGCTTCCAGGTCCAGCCGTTCTCGCGCTTGATGTCGAGGAGTTTCTCGGTCAACTGTTCGCGCCTCATGGACTGTTTCTCCTTGCTCATCTATGTGCTGGCGGATCTTGAGCGTGCGCAGGCAGCGCCGTAGCCTGCCGGCATCAAGGGCGTGTAGAAATGGGGTGCGAGCGCATGGTTGGGCTGCAAGGCGCACCCATGCGCAGCGTTGGGGCAATCCCCCGGCGCGGGCGCGCCGGCGGCAAGATACGTACGATACGCTTTGGAGCCCATACGGCGCTCCTCACGGAGGACGAGATCACCGAAGCAAGCGAGCAATAGGCATGCCACAACGCCCGCGACGCCGATGCGCGGCTGCGGCCGGCTCTGGTGCCGCGCACCCGCCCGAGAAATCGGCAAATGCATGCGATTGTGGCGTAATCGATGCCGGCAATGGCCTGCCGCGGCATGGCAGCTCGACGCTTGGCGTCGGCAGGACGGACAGGCTCTGGAGCGGCGATCTGGTAGGCGCCCGCAGGGGCACATCTCTACAGCCATCGTCCTGCCATGATATGGCAGGGCAAAGCACACTATAGTGCGGGCGATCACAGGGGATCAGGATGGTGCGGATCGTACGTGCTTTTTGTCTGCTGTTGCTTTTTGCGCCGGGCGCGGTCGCGCAACGGCGCGATGAACCCAACGACGCTCAAGGGCGCCAGTTCCGCGATTGCCCGACCTGCCCGGAGATGATCGTCGTTCCGGCTGGTGAGTTCCTCATGGGTTCACCGGATCGGGAACGAGGGCGCGGCAAGGATGAAGGCCCGCAGCACAAGGTCGTCATCGCGCGGCCGTTTGCCGTTGGCAGGTATGAGGTGACGTTTGCCCAGTGGGACGCTTGCGTCGGCGAGGGCGGTTGCACGAACAAGCCGGGCGACGAAGGCTGGGGACGTGGGCGGCGGCCGGTGATCAACGTTTCCTGGCCCGACGCCCGACAGTTCGTCGCCTGGCTGACAAAGAAGACCGGTAAGCCCTACCGGCTGCTGTCGGAGGCGGAATGGGAATACGCGGCGCGCGCCGCGAGCAAGCTCGCCGACGATCCGCCACCATTCTCCACCGGCGCAACCATCAACTACAAGCAGGCAAATTACGACGCCAACTTCGTTTATAACGGAGGACGGATGGGCGTGTACCGCCAGAAGACGCTCGACGTCGGCTCGTTACCCAAGAATGCGTTCGGGCTTTACGACATGCACGGCAATGTGTGGGAGTGGGTAGAAGACTGTTATCACGACAGCTACACCGGCGCGCCCACCGACGGCTCCGCGGTGGGCGGCACCTGCGCTCTGCGCATTTTGCGGGGCGGAGCGTGGAACTACCAGCCCCAATATTTGCGTTCGGCTTACCGCTACGCTACGGCACCCGCCGTACGCATGGAAAACGCCGGCTTCCGCGTTGCCAGGTCCTTGTGAGCCCCTACATCCACAACGATCGAAGCGGCCAGCACGAGCAATACCTGCCATGCAACACCATTTGCGGTCGTCGGCTCTGCGCTCCGTCGCGAGCCTTCAAGCCCTGCGCCGGTCGCTTATCCTGGCCTGCTGTACCCTGGCCCTAGCTATGGCGGCATGCGCCGCGCCCGCACTTGCCAAGAGCAACCGAGGGGCGCAGCACGAGCTTTCCGGCGGGACACACCGTGTCGGAGCGCCGATGCTTGCGGTCGTCGCGCTCGCCGAGCAGCGCGTGACCATCTACGACACCGAGGGAAACAGAATGCTGCAGGCTCCGGTGTCGACCGGGACCACCGGACTGGAAACGCCGGCCGGTATCTTTAGCGTGGTGCAGAAGGAAGTGGAGCACCATTCGAATATCTATGAGGACGGCGCCATGCCGTTCATGCAGCGCATCACCTGGACGGGCATTGCCCTGCACGGCGGCGTGTTGCCGGGTCACCCCGCCTCGCACGGCTGTGTGCGCATGCCCATCAGCTTTGCCCAACACCTCTACGCGCTGACGGACATCGGACTGCGCGTGATCATCGTGCGCGACGACATCCATCCCGGCGCCATCGACCATGCGCTGCTGCTCAAACCGCAGGCAGGCGCTTTCGAGGCCGCGAAGCCCCAGCCAGCGGTTGCCGCGCGGGGGCGCGATGTGGCCATGGCCGACACATCACCCGGTGCAAGGCAGTTGCAGAGCTTGCAGGCCCTCGCGGCCACGCGATCACAGGAAGCAACTGCGGCGACCAAGAAGGCGGCCGAAGCAAAGGCTTCTGCTGCGCGCCGCGTCGTGGAGGCCGCACCTGCAGCCAAGGCCCTGCGCTCCGCCGAGGCCAATGTTGCGAGGCTGGAAGAAGCGCTGCACCGCGCCGAGCGTGCGCTCGACACCGTAGGCAAGGAGAAGGCGCTCGCCGCGCTTTCGCAAGCGCAACGCGAGCTCGAGGCGGCCAAGCTACAGAACCAAGCCAAAGCCGATGCCGAGGCGCAGGCAAGCCAGGAGGCGGTTAGCGCCGAGGCGACCAAGAATGACGCGCTCGATGCCGCCGAAGAGGCCGCGCTCATGACATCGCCGGTCTCCGTGTTCATCAGTCGTAAGACGCAGCGCCTGTACGTGCGCCGGAGATATCAGCCGATATTTGAGGGTCCAATCAGCATTCGCGACCCGGACAAGCCGATCGGCACGTATGTGTTCACCGCCGTCACCGACCGCGGCGGCGACGTGCGTTGGGATGTCGTCTCGATGTACCGGAACGCGGAGCAAGCGCGAGCCGCGCCACAGGTGCGACATGCCGCGGCTGGTTCCGACGACGCCACCCCGGCAGACGTCAACGGGGCGCGCGCCGCGCTCGATCGCATCGGCCTCGATCAGGATATGCGCGAGCGCATTTGGCAAGCCGTCTTGCCCGGCTCGTCACTCATCGTCTCCGATGAAGGAGCCAGTGTGGAGACCGGCAAGGATACCGATTTCATCGTGCTGATGAGCGGTGAGCCGCAGGGCGGCCTCAAATCCCGGCACCGCGAGTTCATGACCCGGCCGCGCGGCGACGGCTTCTTCGGTGGGCCAACGTGGGGGTTTGGATTGTTCTAGTCGAGCGCTAGTCGACCGGAACGTCCGTCAGCATGATTCTCAATTTGGCGCACGGCGTGATGCGTGCGGGCAGCGTGCCCAACAGCGCGAGCCGCAGCTTGCTTCGGCTCATGGCTGCAGGCTCCATGTGCGGGCGGTCGCGCTTGCCGAGCGGAAACCACACGCCGAATTGCGGGTTAAGCTGCGCAAATTCGTGCATGCACGCGAACTCCGCATCGCTGCCGGTCCCGGCGCGGACATCGAGCGCAATGCCGTGCTGGTGGCGCGAGGTGCCGCCCTTGAGGATGCGCCGTCCCCGCTTGCGCTTGACCACGCGGGGACGTCCCGCACAGGGACCTTTCTCGCCTTCGCAGACGCACGCCTGCTCCTCCGGACTACGGTACGCCGAGGTGATGGTCACCGCCCCATGCACTGCGACGAAGGCTCTGAGAAAACCGGCAGAGGCCAACGCAAACGGACCCGCGAGCTTGTCGATGTTCTTGTCCTCGTAGGTCTTACAGTCGCGCTTCGAGGTACCCGACCATTCGCGCGGCAGCGACTTGAGGAAGCTCAGCGCTTCCAGTTCCGCCCTCTCCGTTCCGTTTTGCAGAAGATCGCCGGCATCACCGCGCGCCGGTGCGCACAAAACAAGGGCCGCGCCAAGCAGCAGGCGAATGAGCCTTGCCAAATCGGATGCTCCCCGTCGTATCTCCCGCACGCGTTGCCCCGGTATCCATCACGCGCGCCTCGCGCGAAACAAGGGGGTGGCGCGACAATCACCCTTGCCCGTTGCCGCGTGGCAACGCGCCGGCGCACGCGCTGTCACGGCCGCCCCCCCCGGTTGCGGCCTCTGGCCGAGGCGCAGTGCTGCCGCGTGGATGAGCTTAGCCAGAAGCGCGGGGTCGGCCGTGCGCGCGCGATTGCGCGCCGATGTCCCCGTCCTTGCCGAACGGCCTGCGCTCGCGCATCTCGGATATCCCGGCCCGCCCCGTTCGCGCTAGCATTGCCATGCTGAGCTTGACCGTTCTCCGCCACCACGAAAGGAGCGGGATATGCCCATCGTCTACGTGCTCAATGGACCGAACCTCAACCTGCTCGGCAAGCGGGAGCCGCAGGTCTACGGCCGCGACACCCTGGCCGATATCGAGGCCGCCTGCCGTGAGGCAGCGCGCGCGCTTGGTTTAGAATTGCGCTTTTACCAGAGCAATCGCGAATACGAGATCATCGATTGGATCCACGAGGCCCGCGAAACCGCCGCCGCCATTATCATCAATCCGGCCGCCTTCACGCACACCTCAATCGCCATTCTCGACGCGTTGAGCGCCTGCGCGTTTCCCATCATCGAGGTGCATATCTCAAACATCCACAGGCGCGAGGCCTTTCGCCATCACTCCTACGTTTCGCTCGCCGCCTCAGGCGTCATCGCCGGTTTTGGAACGCAGGGTTATTCGCTCGCCCTGCAGCGGGTTGCCCAGCTAATCGCGCAACCCCCGCAGGCATAGGGGACCATCCCCGGCAGCTCACGACCGCGCGGCAGCAGCCTCGTCTCGGAGGCTAGGCCCTTGCGCACGCCCTGCTGATGGGGAAAGTTGGATCGCGGTGAAAGATTGCCGCTCGGGCGCGCAATGGGTTGCGGAACGGCGCCTCCCGCAGTTGTCGGCGCTGCCGGCATACGTTGCGCATTCCTCGAGGGATCAAAGGGAGCATACCAAATTACGTTGGGGCCGGCGCCGCGGCTGCAGACCTCGAGGTCCGCCTTCGGATCGGGCGCTTGAGAAAGGCGATGTTGTTGCTGGTCAGCGTGACGAGTTCCCACCCCTCCTTCCCGGCATCGTTGAGCAAGTCGATGCCCTCGGTGTTGCGCGGGAGATCATTGAGATCGATCTTTATGTATTCCCATTCCGACATGCTGGGTCCCTGGAGCGAGATCGTATGACAAAGAATCCGGCATGGGCACGCTTCGATTAATGAGACATGACGTCTCATGTTTAGCGCGGCGCGGATGAACGGCG
>JBPYEF010000159.1:0-15422 GCA_051985875.1 Hyphomicrobiaceae bacterium | reverse complement strand
GTATCTCGGCAAGATTATGAGCCATACCTATCTGGCGGCAACGGCGGGCGAGGTGTTCGAAGCCGCGACCATCGGCGGGGCGCGTTCGCTCGGTCGCGATGACCTCGGTCGCCTCGAGGTTGGCGCGCTAGCCGACATCATCAGCATCGACCTGTCGGGACGTAATACCCTGCGCTATGGTCCGGTACGCGATCCGGTGAAAAGTGTGGTCGAATGCGGAGTGGGCGACGACGTCGATATGGCGATCGTCGATGGCAACATCGTCATGCTCGATGGCGCGATCCCCGGCATCGACTTTGCACAGTTGCGAAGGGACGCACAGGTCGCCGGCGAGCATATCTGGTCAACCCTATCGGAGTGGGATGCCCTGGGGCGCGCGCACGAGGACGCGTGCCCGTGGAGCTATCCCATGGCGCGCTAGCCTGCGGCGCACTCCCTGGCCCTGGAAAGCACCCCGCAACGCGTGGGCCGCTCACCAGTACGGAGACATCGCCGTCAGGCCGGCAGGCTCGCGATCCACTCTTGCATCACCTGCAGCGCGCCGTTGTCGCCAAGGTACAAGTCGCTGTGGCCCCCGTTAGGGAACACCACCAGCCGCTTCGGCGCGGACGCAAGGCGGAACAGCTCGCGCCCCATGGCGACGGGGATCGTGCGATCGCGTTCCCCGTGCAGGATCAGCAGCGGCATGCGCACGCTGGTGATGTAAGCGCTGGTCTCGTAGCGATCGGTGAGCAGCAGCGAGACGGGCAAGAAGGGATAGGCGAGCGCGCCGACCGCGACTGCGGAGGTGAACGGTGCCTCCAGGACGAGACCTGCAGCCGGCCGCTCGGTCGCCAGTCTCGCGGCAATCCCCGTACCGAGCGATTCTCCGTAGAGCACGAGCCTTGCGACCGGCACCCCCTGTGCCAGGACGTCCTCATAGGCAAGGCGGGCGTCCGCCGTATTGGCAACCTCGGAGGGACTCCCTGAACTCCCGCCATAGCCGCGATAGGTCATCATGTAGACGCCCCATCCCACGCCCATAAAGCGGCGCACGCGCTCAGCGCGCGCCAACAGGCTGCCGCCGTTGCCGTGGAAGTAGAGCAGGGTTGGCTTGTCTGGCTCCGCCTTGCCGTACCAGGCGAGGACGCGCTCGCCATCCGGCGTGTTCAGCACGCGCTCGGCGACGCCCAACAACCCGGCCGCGCTCGGCGCCACGCGCGACCGGTCGGGAAAATACATCAGTCGGCGCTGCCCAAGGTAGGCGGCAAGTGCGATCGACGCCCAGCCGAGGACGACGACAACGATGACCTTGACCATGACCTGCATGTCACTCCGCCCGCGTGCGTGCACAGCCGATCTGCGCCACGGGCTGCACGGGCCCGCCCTAGGCCGCGCCGACGCCGGCGTGCGTATATGCACGCGGCATGGGGCCGTTCCATGCGCGGCCGTTCAATGCGCCATTGCCTTGCCGATTTCCTCGGTCATTTTCTTGGCATCGCCGAGGAGCATCATCGTGTTGTCGCGATAGAAAAGCGGGTTGTCGATGCCCGCATAGCCGCTCGCCAGCGAGCGCTTGTTGAACATCACCGTTCCGGCCTTCCAGACCTGCAGCACGGGCATGCCATAGATCGGCGAAGACTTGTCCTCTTCCGCCGCGGGATTAGTCACGTCGTTGGCGCCGATGACGTAGGCGACGTCGGCCTGCGAGAACTCGTTGTTGATGTCCTCGAGCTCAAATACCTCATCATACGGTACATTGGCTTCGGCGAGCAGCACGTTCATGTGCCCGGGCATGCGCCCGGCAACCGGATGGATTGCGTATTTTACCTCGACACCGGCCTTCTTCAGCTGGTCGGCCATCTCGCGCAGCGCATGCTGCGCCTGCGCGACGGCCATGCCGTAGCCCGGGACAATGATCACCTTGCCCGAGTTCTTGAGGAGGAAAGCCGCATCCTCGGCGGAACCAAGCTTCACCGGCTTGTGTTCGGCTCCCGCCGCCGGCCCTCCGGTCTCGCCGCCAAACCCGCCGAGGATCACCGAGATGAACGAGCGGTTCATGCCATGGCACATGATATAGGACAGTATCGCGCCCGAAGAACCGACGAGGGCGCCCGTGACGATCAGAGCGATGTTGCCGAGTGTGAAGCCGATGCCCGCGGCCGCCCAGCCCGAATAGGAATTGAGCATGGAGATGACGACCGGCATGTCTGCGCCGCCGATCGGGATGATGATCAGGACGCCGAACAGCAAGGCAACAAAGGCCAGCGCCCAGAACAGCACGGCCGATCCGCCCGAGCCGCAGAACAGATAGATGAGGATGGCCAGGAGAACGACGAGCGCAAAATTGATGGCATGGCGCAGGGGCAGGAGGATCGGCTTGCCGGACATGCGCCCCGAGAGCTTGGCGAAGGCGATCACCGAGCCGCTGAAGGTGATCGCGCCGATGGCCACCCCGAGCGACATTTCGAGTAGGCTCGCCGGCACGATGTGACCGGGCGTGCCGATATGGAAAGCCTCCGGCGCCTGCAGCGCCCCCGCCGCCACGAAAACGGCGGCAAGCCCGACGAGGGAATGGAAGGCGGCGACGAGCTCGGGCATCGCGGTCATGGGGATGCGCCTGGCGACGTAGGCGCCGATCAGACCACCGATACCGAGCCCGAGGACGATCAGCGCCCAGGTGAGCACCTCGTTGGTGCTGCCGAGCTGGGCCAGTGTCGTCAGCACCGCAATCGCCATCCCGGTCATGCCGAGCAGGTTGCCGCGGCGCGCACTTTCGGGGCTGGCAAGGCCCCGGAGCGCCAGGATGAAGAGCACGCCGGCGGCGAGGTAGAGCAGGGCGACGAGATTGGGGGACATGCAGCTCAACCTCGATCGATGCGTAAAAATATCAATGATTTCAGTGTCTTCATGCGCATCCTCAGCTTGGCCCCAGCGCCGCCAAAGGGCTTAGAATTCGCGGGCTTGCGGCAGAAACTTCCCCGCGCTCGACGCCCACAGCGCCCCTCCGTCGTGCTTCGGGGTCTAGCGCGCGCCCCTGCTCGCACGCCGTCGGCGCGCGGGGCCCCGCCCGGTGTCGAACCGCACTCGTTTAGCAGCCGCCGCTCGACCACGTCCAGCACGGAGCCAACCGGCGCCCGGCTCTCTGCCGCGCCCCGGCGCCCCCGCACCCGACCCCAACCGCGACCTGTGCCAAGGGCTCAACCGTCCAACCGCCGCCCGTGGCGCGGCGCAAGGCCCCTCCCTCGCGTGCAGCTGTTGTCGGTCGGAGAGCCGTTGGGCGCGCGGCGCAAATCGGTGAAAGCTTTCGCGCACTCCCCCGCTTGCAGGACCCGAACGATGCACATTCCCCGCGCCCAGTGCGAGCAGGGTGCACGCGAGGCAAACACAGGCGGGGCCTTGTCGGAGCAGGGTTTCCACCGATTTTCCGCGGTCCTGCACGCTGTGATGATCAGGCAACCCGCGGCACTGACCGAAGGCAACGATGATGACAACCGTCACTTTGCGAGGGCCTCACTCGGTGTCCGTGAAGCCAGCGTACTTCGATCACGAAACGCGAACCAAAATCATCGACTTTTCCATGGAAGTTGAAAACCTCGCCACGCCGGATGAGGTGCTGAACAGGTTGCATGATATCATTTCAGAAAAAAATCCAATTTGCGTGCAAGGGGCCAATCGCTTCCCCACCAAGGTCGGCGACTGGCGGCGCATTCAGCTCGGTAAGAATACGTTCGTCCATCGCGAAGTTCCTCGAGGCTGGACGGAGGAATGGGTGGCGTTTGTAGAAAGCGGCCACTGCGTGGGGCTTATGACGGCAAGGATGTGCCTTGCCCCATTCACGTGGACAGAGATGACGAGAATGCTCGATCCAGTCGGGATCGATCGCTGGCCCGTCGATCTGGCGCAGAAGCACGGAATGCGCGATGGGTATGTGTGTCCCGTGGGTGGACGATGGGTCGTAGCGTTCTGGTCGCCAAGGCTCCTTGATCACAGCTTCACGCAGCAGGCTCGCGGTTTGCTCTATATGGCCGCCAGCGCCGCGGCAATTCGCCTGGAGCGACTGGTTGGTTACGAAGCGCGGCGCATCGATTCACGCGCCTGTCTTACGCCGAGAGAACAATCGGTGTTGCGCCATGCATCGCTTGGTCAAACATTACAGCAAACCGCGAAGGCGTTAGGCCTGGGCGAGGAAACCATCCGCAGCCATTTCAAGAAGGCACAGCGCAAACTGGGAACACTCAATCGCACACACACCGTGGCTGAAGCGATGCGCGACCTGCTGATTATCTGATGCTACAGTGCGCTGCGCACGGGGCGCCAATCCTGGGCTAGCGGACAAAGTCTGCCGCGGCACAATAGCGGCCGAGGTGTGCATGCTGTTGTCGCATCATTAGGCGGGGCTGGAAATGAGCCTCCTCAGCGATAGCTTCGGCGCGCCCAAACAACGGCACGTTTAATAGATCAAACATCAGATCACCATCGCGTGGCGAACTCGGCAGGCAAAGCGGCCAGACCATCTCCAAGACCCGCGCGAGCTCATGACCATCTTTACCTCGTGCGTAGGCTTCCCGAAGCCGGATGCCCGATCCGGTAATCCCCGCATTTGCGCAGCTATCGGGATGCGCCATCGACCGATCCGGCGCTGGTCATGTACCGTGGACCCGCGCCCGATCGACCAATGGCCGCAATGCGCGGTGCTATCCGCCCTTGTTCCAATCCACGATGTAGAGTTTGTCTCCAGAGCGGAAGATGATCGCCCCGTTCGCCACCTCCTTGGCGCCCATCTTAGCGATTTGCTCAGGGGTTGCTGTGCCACTACCCAAGTGAAGCTTGAACGTGCCCTTGTCTACGAACACGCCCTGGTTGTCTCCAAGGGCTACCAAGTCTTGTGACTGACCGTTCATGTACGAGGGCATGCCAATCTGCGAGCCCGGTCCGGTCATGCCCCACTGTTGGCCGATGGCAAAACCAGAAGCGCCCATCGTGAGCCCAATCAGGGTAGCACCGGCGATTAGCAGGCGCGATTTTTGGGTAAACATTGTGAATTCCTCTTCGAGCTTGTGTGGTATTCGGATTTGTATCAGTCGCGATTTATTGTCATCCCCGCATTTGGGGAGATCGATCACGCGATCTGCTGACGGCGTGCCACGCCCAAATATGCAATGCATCTTCCGGGTTATTCCTGATATTAGTCGAGAAAAACCCTGATATGATTTCGCGTACCAACAGTCGGTGCACGCAGCAATTTGGCCAGAGCATCGGGCGGGCGCCGATAGACCGGCCAATGGCTTGCCGCCGAGCGTAGATACGCTCACCACGTGGACCATCGTGGCATCTTCCGGCCATCGGCATCTCGCAACATGCCCGTCCACCCGGCTTGTGACCGAAGGTTGTTGCAAATATCCGAACGGGATAGCGAGCGGAATGGTGGCAGCGGGTAAAGGGGATAGCGAAACTCCGGCGTTTGCAAAAGCAAGGAGCGGCAAGATCCCGGTAAATAAAGCCGACGCGCAATCCATTCGTTGACCAGGAGGGGAACTGTGTTGTTGGCGAAATTGATCGATCATCGCTCGGCGGCCGCTCGGCACGAGCGCCGCGAAACGAAGATGCGCACCGGGGTCGCCGCGCCTTTGCTTCCCGCTTACGCCCGAGCGCATCCAACATTTACGCCGCGAGGCAACGTTCGCCGGTCGATGGTCGGCGCGGGGCTGTGGGCGGTCGCGAGTTCACCGACCGCAGCGATCAGCGGGTATTCAGCGCCCGCAGTTCTGCTACGTAGCGGACGGGGAATTGCGCGGTCACCACTGGCGTGCGCAGCCGCACCGCGCCGGCGATTTGGCTCACGAAATTATTGCAATTACGCACGAGAACTTGATACGTGACCCAAGTGGTGCGCAGTCGACGGATCGTATTCAGTGCGCGAAAGTACGCGGCCCTGCTGATGTCCATGTGCAGTTGGGCATCGGGCCGCCGCAGGAGATCTGACCTAGCCACGCCCACCAATCCGGTGACCGGCACACCGAACTTGCTCCAAAAATCATCATCGGCGCTTTTCGGCATGAATCCGGCAACGACTGTCTCGCGCGCCTGACCGCTCGCATCGATGGTGCCGAGCGTCACGTACGCGTGGCCAAATCCGCCGGCTTCATTGCGCGCCCGAAACTCCGCGTAGAAGGTGGTCGCATCCGCCGATACCGCAACAATGACGGGCGGGCGGGTCGGCTCGTAGGTGCCGCTACCGCACATCGCACCCGATGCGGAAAGAAGCCCAAGGCTCCCCGCGAGCGCAATTGTTTTGAGCAAGCGTGCCATGGCGAGCGCCTAGCCGGTAAATCCGAGACCACGCGACGCCATAGCCCCTAACGCAGATCGTGATTCGTTGCCAGTTCGGCTGCGCCGAGAACGGCAAAATTTGTTCCGACGGTGGCCTATGCGACGTCACACCGGCGGCTGATGCGGAGGCCGCGCGGCAGCTAGCACCGCGGCGGCGATGGCCCTCGGCGTTGCGCAGCCGGGAGGCGGCAGTTGCCGCTACTGCTGCGGCGGCGGCGATTGCTTTCGCGCGGCCGCAACGGACGCCATAATATGCTTGGCGAACTGCTCGGCGCCGTGCCTGGGTATCGCGAATTGGAATTCGCCGCCCGTGTGGGTCTTCAAGACCAGGATAACGTGACTGCCGTTGGCATTGGGTCCGGCGCCCGCCTCGGCCACTGGCAAAGCGGCGATGCCGGCAACACCCGTCTTGGCGTGCTTCTTGTTGCGGGCCTCGGCGATGAGTTGCAGCGACCGGCCAATCAGCTGATCTAGGCTTTCCTCGTCGAACTGCAGGGTCACACGCTCGCTGCCTTGCCCTTCGAGGTTGAGCTCAATCAGGGAGCCATCCTGCTGCACCGATGCTTCTCGGCAAGCTGTTACTGTCAACGTGGTCATGGGCATCCTTTCTGGGCGGGCGAGGCGCGCGAGCTCTTTTGCCTCGGCACCGGTCAACCGTCGATGCGGTGCCTAGTTTGTGGCAACCGCGCGACGCGGTCCAGACTGCACGTGTTTGCGCAACGGACCCGGCGCCAGACGCTCGAGAAATTCCGCACCCGGGACGCCTATCGCGGCCATGACCACGCCGGTCGCCAAAGCGTGTGTCGACGGCTTGCCGTCATGGCGACTCGTTCTCGACCAGCTCTGCCCCTGGTACTGGCCGCGCCGCGATGCGCTTGCCTCACCGCTTCGCATCCTTGCGCTTGTACATGCCGAGCATGCGCTGCGTTACGAGGAAGCCGCCGAAGATGTTGACCGCCGCCATGGTGAGCGCCAACCAGCCAAAGGTCTTGGCGAGCTCGCTGCCTGCCGACGTCAGCTCCACCCCGACCGCCAGCAGCGCGCCGACGACGATTACCGAGGAGATCGCATTGGTGACGGACATCAGCGGCGTATGCAGCGCCGGGGTCACGGACCACACAACATAGTAGCCGACGAAAATCGCGATCACGAATACCATGACCTGGTAGACGAGCGGACTTACCCCCTCGCCACCGGCGGCAAACGCTGCGCTCGAAGCCGAGAGCAGCCCTAGGGACAGCGCGCATGCGCGGGCGATCCGCGCGCGTCGCAAACCGGTCGTGCCCACCGGCGCAAGGTGCCCGTGCGGCGCCTCCGCGAGCGTCGTGCAATGATGTGGTCTGCGCTCGCCTTGCGCCTCCCACGCGGATGGCGCGCGCACTTCCTGGCGATGCATGCTCAGATCCTCATGGTTGCAGGGTCGCGTGCACGATTTTGCCGTCCTTGGCCAGCAGCGTGCCCTTGATGATCTCGTCGTCCCAATTGATCTTCAGCGCCTTGTCCTTCTTGTCGATCATCAATTCGAGGAAGGCGTACAGGTTCCGCGCGTAGAGGCTGGAGGCATTGACCGGTACCTCGCCGGCCAGGTTGGAGGGTCCGGAGATGCGCACGCCGTTATGCTCGATGATCTTGTCTTGCTCGGTGAGCTCGGTGTTGCCGCCGCGCTCCGCCGCAAGGTCGATGATGACGGAGCCCCCCTTCATGCTCTCGACCATAGCCGCCGTGATCAGCTTGGGTGCCGGACGACCCGGTATCAACGCCGTGGTAATGACGATGTCCTGCGCCTTGATGTGGTTCGCCACCAGCTCGGCCTGCTTTTTCTGGTATTCGGCGGACATCGGCTTGGCGTAGCCCGCCGCCGTTTGCGCCTGGCGGAATTCCTCGTCCTCGACGGCCACGAATTTGGCGCCGAGCGAGGCGACCTGCTCCTTGGTGGCCGGGCGCACATCGGTCGCGGTGACGATGGCGCCGAGCCGCCGAGCGGTGGCGATCGCCTGCAGGCCGGCTACGCCGACGCCCATTATGAACGCCTTGGCGGCCGGCACGGTGCCCGCAGCCGTGATCATCATCGGTAGTGCCTGGTCGAACATGGCGGCCGCGTCGATGACCGCCTTGTAGCCGGCGAGGTTGGCCTGGCTCGACAGCACGTCCATGGCTTGCGCGCGGGATATGCGCGGCATCAGCTCCATGGCCAGCAACACGGCCCCCGTGCCGGCCAGTGCCGCCAACCCAGCACGCTCATCGTAAGGCGAGAGCATGGCGACGACGAGCGCCCCGGGCTTCAGGGATTGCACCTCCGCTACCGTCGGGCGCCGAACGCGCAAGAGAATGTCGCCCCCCGCGCGTGCCTCGGCCGCATGGGGCGAAATCGTGGCGCCAGCGGCCTGCAGCGCCGCATCCGAGAAGTGCGAGCGGCTGCCCGCGCCGGTCTCGACCTTGACCGTGCAGCCGAGGTTCGTGAACTTTCTTACCGTCTCCGGCGAAACGGCCAGGCGCGATTCACCCTCCGGTTCCGCGGTGACGACGATCGTGACCATCAGGGGGATCCCGCTCCGGAGGCCGCGCGCCTCACGCGGCAGGCAAGCTGGCGCTCAAGGCCGCGCCCATACCTCTAGGGCACCAGGAAGAACAACATGAACAGGAGGAGGACCACTACGAAGGCGATCATCGCCATCGTCGCCCGGATGAAGCCGGAGTAGGTGCGCACGTGCTCCGCATAATCCATGGCGGGATGACCGCCCGAAGGGTCGATAGGCATCGGATGTCCCTGCAGCTGGTTTGCGTTGCCTTGGTATCGCAACGCCGCGGGGGCTTCAAGCACCGCCCGAAACCCGACGCCACGCCGGCGCAGTGGCGCGGAACGGGGCAGAAACCCCGCCCTCTCCGGCTTCTCCTCGGCCGCCCACCATGCTTCAATTGCGGGGAATTGCGCACGGCGGCGCCCGGCTGTGGTCCGCGTGGCCGTGTGACAGCGAGGGTAAAAGGGATCTCGGGCATGACGGGCAAGGCGAAGCCGCTCGACCGCAGCGACAGACCCCACCCCCGGCAGCGCCGAGGGCGTGCTGCCGACAAAGCCGTCAACACACATGCCCTCAGCCATGGCCGATGCGCGTGGAGGCGCGCTGCGGCAAGTCGCCCCGCGCCGATTGGGTTGCCGCACCCCACCCCGGCGCCAGCGCGCGAGCGCCATCGCCGCCGCCGCGGAGGCGTGAGCGGAAAGTTGCAGCAGCGGCATTGCCGGCGACCGTGCGCCCGGCGGGGTGCAGGCCGCGGCCGGCATCGCCATGAGGGAGGAAGCGCATGAGTTCGGCTGCGCATCAGGCCGCCCAGATCGACACGCAGGTGCTCGCCCGCTATCTGCAAGCGGCGCTGCCGGGCTTCATCGGCCCGGTAACCGCCGAGAAGACACCGACCGGCCAGTCCAATCCGACGTTCCTACTCACCTCCCCGAGCGGTCGCTACGTGCTGCGCAAGAAGCCCCCCGGTCAGCTTTTGAAGAGCGCGCACGCCGTCGACCGCGAATACCGCGTAATGAAAGGGCTCGGGCAGACCGACGTCCCGGTGCCGCGCATGCTGCTGCTGTGCGAGGATGACAGCGTCCTCGGCACCGCCTTTTTCGTCATGGAATTCGTCGACGGGGTCGTGTTCTGGAATCCGGCCTTGCCTGAGCTGAGCAACGCGCAGCGCACCAGGGTCTACGACGAGCAGAACCGGGCGCTGGCGGCGCTGCACAGCGCCAATCCCGCCAATATCGGACTCGCCGATTTTGGGCGGCCGGGCAGCTACTTCGCCCGCCAGCGTGACCGTTGGACCAAGCAGTACCGCGCCTCCGAGACGGAACAGCTCGCAGACATGGAGGCGATGATCGCCTGGCTCAACGCCAATGAGCCGCCCGACGACGGTCGGGTTTCCCTTGTGCACGGCGACTACCGCCTCGACAACATGATCTTCGCCAACGATGCCTCGCGTCTGCTGGCGGTGATCGACTGGGAGCTCTCCACCCTCGGGCACCCTTTTTCCGACCTCGCCTACCAGTGCATGCAGTGGCGTCTGCCCAACCGTGACGCGATGCGTGGTCTCGCCGACATCGATCGCCGCGCATTGGGAATTCCGACGGAAGAGGAATACATCGCCACGTACTGCGCACGCATGCGGATTGGCGCCATCCCGCATTGGAAGTTCTATCTTGCATTCTCCTTCTTCCGCCTGGCGGCAATCGTGCAGGGCGTCAAGAAGCGCGGCCTTGAGGGAAATGCATCCAACCCCGAGCGGGCGCTGAAGTCGGGCGAGATGGTTCCCGTGCTGGCGGCCATGGGTGCGCACGTGATCTCCGACTGAGAAAGCGGCGCTCCGGCGCCGATGCGAACGTGCGTCGCACGAACGCGGCGCCGGCCCAGCGCCGGTGCCGGGGAGTGTGCTGCGGGCGCCGGCGGTCATCGCCGTGACTGATAGCGTGGATCACATATCTTCATGGTGCCAGCGGCCTTGCGTCCCTGGCCACGGCAGGGGGAGCTGGGGCAAGATAGCCACCACTCCTTTGCGGAACAGCAGCACCGTTCGAGGCAGCAGCCGATGGGCGCATCAAGCAACGCGGGCATCCGCGGCATTCCGGTTTCCAAGCAGGCCGTCGACGAGGCTTTTACCGCGTTGTGCAACTGGGGGCGCTGGGGAGCGGACGACCAGATCGGCACCTTGAACCACGTGACGCCCGAAGACGTCGTCGCCGCCGCAGGCCTGATCCGGCACGGCAAGGTATTTGCGCTCGGCATCCCGCTCGGCGCCAGCGGTCCGCAGCGCGGGCTGTTCGGCAAGCGCTGGAACCCGATCCACACCATGCTGGCAACGGGTACGGATGCTCTCGCCGGCCGCCAGCAGCGACTGCTCTATGCCGATGACGCGCTCAACATGCCGATCCAAGCCGCCACCCACTGGGACTCGCTCGGCCACATCTTCTATCACGACAAAATGTACAACGGACATCACGCCAGCGCGGTCGACAGCAACGGCTTGAGCAAGCTCGGCATCGAGCACGCCAAAGATCGGCTGGTGGGGCGTGGTGTGCTGCTCGACATCGCACGCTGGCGGGGCGTCGATACCCTGCGGGACGGTGAGGGCATCGGCAATGCCGATCTCGATGCCTGCGCCGCGGCGCAAGGCGTTGCGGTCCGCAAGGGTGACTTCCTGATCGTGCGCACCGGCCAGATGGAAGCCTGCAATGCGCGCGGCGATTGGGGAGGATACGCCGGCGGCGACGCGCCCGGCCTCAAGTTCGAGAGCTGCTACTGGCTGCAGGAAAAGCAGGTGGCCGGGGTCTGCTCCGATACTTGGGGTGTGGAGGTGCGCCCGAACGAAACCAAGGACGTCAACCAGCCCTGGCACTGGGTGGTGATTCCGGCGATGGGCCTGTACATGGGCGAAATGTTCAACCTCAAGGAACTCGCCGAGGATTGCGCCAGGGACAAGGTCTACGAGTTCTTTTTCTGCGGCGCGCCACTGATCATCCCTGGAGCGACCGGCTCGCCGATCAATCCACAGGCAATAAAGTAGCGCGCGCTCGGGAGGGTCGCCATGCGGCTGGGATTCTTCACGATGCCGATCCACCCGATCGACAAGGATTGGCGCATTTCGCTGCAGGAGGATCGCGAGGCGTTCATCCTCGCCGACGAACTCGGCTATGTCGAGGGCTACGTCGGCGAACACACCACCGACAAAGCCGAGAACATCACCTCGTGCATGGTGTTCATAGCCAGCATGATCCAAGCGACCAAGCGCATCAAGCTCGGCACCGGCACCATCAATCTGCCGAACACGCACCCCGCGGCAGTCGCCGCCAATATCGCCATGCTCGATCACCTGCTCGAGGGGCGCTTGATCTTTGGCATCAGCCCCGGAGGATTGCTGTCCGATGCGGAGGTGTTCGGCAATCTCGACGCCAACCGCAATGCGATGTTCCTCGAAGCCATCGACCAGGTGCTGGCGATCTGGTCGGGGACCGCGCCCTACGAGATCACCGGCAAATACTGGCGCATCAGCACCGCACGCACGCTGATGGCGGATATCGGCCAGGGATTTATCGCCAAGCCGTTGCAGCAGCCGCATCCTCCGATCGTCGTCACCGCCGTGGCTCCCTACTCCAAGGGCATCACGGAGGCTGCCGCGCGCGGCTGGGAACCGATCTCGGCAAATTTTCTGCTGCCCGCGTGGGTGAAGACGCACTGGCCGAAGTACGTCGAGGGCTGCCGCAAGGGTAACCGGCCGGCCGATCCCGCCAATTGGCGCGTGGCCAAGAGCATATTCGTCGCCGATGACGACCAGACCGCACGTGCCTACGTCATGGCGCCCAACAGCCCATACCGCCAATACTACGGGTCGCTCGTCGCCAAGCTGAAGCGCGGCGGCCGCGCCGAGCTGTTCAAGTCGTCGCGTGAACAGCCCGACGACGTCGTCACCCCAGAGCATGCCGTGCGCGATCTGGTCATTTGGGGTTCGCCGAGCAAGGTGGTCGACGAGCTGCTCGCCTTTCGCGCCGAGATCGGCGACTTTGGCACCCTGCTGTACGCGGGCAAGGACTGGCTCGACCGCGACCTGGCGCGCCGATCGATGATCCTGCTCGCCGAGAAGGTCTTGCCGGCGGTGAACGCGGCAATCGGCGGGGGCAAGGCCGGCTGAACGCGCAGGCAGCGACGCTTGGCAACGTGCTAGCGCGCGCGGTCGAGGCCGGACATCTCCTCGAGTACGGCGCAAACCGCGGCCGTGTCCTGATCGGCGCGGCCCATGGCGAGTGCCCGGGCGTGCAGCGAGGCCGAGAGGTCGAACAAGGGGGTCGCGCAACCGAGGTCGGAGGCAAAGCCTCCGATTACCTCCAAATCCTTCGTCCAGGTCGCCGAGCGCATGCTTGCGGGAAGATAGTCGTTGCGCGCCATCATCGGCGCGCGCAACTCGAACACGCGCGAGGTTCCGGCACCGGAGGCAACCACCGCAATCACCTTCTCCGCCTCGAGCCCCGCCTTCATCGCCAGCACCATCGCCTCGGCGGTGGCGACGTTGTGGATCGCTACCAGGTGGTTGGCGATGTATTTCATTTTGCTGCCGTTGCCGAATTCGCCGAGGTCCTGTACCTGGCGCGCGAACGACAAGAACAGTGGCTGCAAGCGGGCAATCTGTGTGGTATCGCCGCTCGCATAGACGACAATGTCCTTGACCTTGGCCTGCGCGCCGGTCCCGGAGATCGGGCAGTCGAGAGCGATGTGACCGGCTGCGGCGAGTATGCGCCGCATCTCCAACTTGTCGCGCAACGCAAGCGTGCTTGTCTCGATGACCACGCGCGTGCCGCCGGCGCAGCCGGCGATTTCTTCCGCCGTTGTGCGCGCGGCTGCTGGGGTCGGCAGGCTGGTGATGATATCGCCCGCCGCTGCGACGACCGCCGCGGCGCCGGTGACGACCTTCACCCCCGCGGCTTGCGCTTGCGCGCAGCACTGCGGTGCGACGTCGTAGCCGACCACCTCCCAGCCCGCGGCGAGCAGATTGCGCGCGAATGCGCCACCCATGATGCCGAGTCCGATTACGCCGATGGTTCCCTGCATTTGAAGCTACCTTCCGCGATTGTAATGTAAGGCTTGAATCTAAGGCTTGATCGTGCAGCCGCACCGACGCTGCCGCGCGCCGGCCCCGAGGAGAGCGCGCAGCGAAGGCGGCGTTGGCCCATTGGCTAAGAAGGCACTGAGGCGCAGCGCCAGGCTTAGCTGAAACTGCGTCCCGTCAGCCTCTCGATATTGCCGCAATAGATCTTGTTGCGGTCGGCTTCGGAGATTGCGAGTCCATCGAGGATCTTGATCGTCTCGCGGATGTAGCCCGGGCCCCCCTCGGGATCGAAGGGACAATCGGATGCGAACACCACCCGGTCGGAGCCGTAGAAGTCGAGACCGCACACGGTTGCCGAGCGCGAGCCAAACACGGCCGAATCCGCATAGAAGTCGTTCTTGAAGTAGTCGAGCGGACGCTTGCGCAAGCTCTTCAGGAGGGCGAAGTAATCCTGATCGGTCGTGCGCTTGCCGATCTGGTCCCAACCAGGTCCGACGCGGCCTTCGAAGTAGGGCACCATGGCGCCGAGGTGATGGGCGATGATTTTCAAGTTGGGATAGCGATCGAGCGTTCGTGAGAACACCAGTCGCGCCATTGCCGCGCTCGTCTCATACGGCCACCCGAATGTCCACCAGATCTCGTACAGCGACTGCTTCTCATCGAGGTAGTCGGGATGCTCTGCCCCGCGCGCGGGGTGCAGCCAGATCGGCTTGTCGAGCCGGCTCATTTGCGCGAAGAACGTCTCGAATTCCGGTCTGTCGAGCGGCTTGCCGCCGACGTTGGAGAAGATCTGTACCCCGACGGCCCCAAGCTTGGTAATGGCACGCTCGACCTCGGCCACCCCGGCGTCGCCGGCAGTCAATGGAGCCTGGGCGACAAAGGCGGGGAACTGCCGCGGGTGCCGGGAGACGAGCTCGGCCAGTCCGTCGTTGCCGATCTCGGCAAGCTCGAGAGCGATCTTCGGATCGCCCTTGCTGACCGTCTCCAGCGTCGGCATTGGCAGGGACAAGATCTGGGCGTAGTCGGCGAATTGCGCAACGACGCGCAAGCGCACGTCGAGATCATGGATCGATTGTACCGCCCGCGCCCGGCGGAACATGTCCTTGAGGCCGACCCCGACCTCCTCCATTCGCCGGTAGTAGCGCGCGGGATAGAAGTGGGTGAAGGCATCGATGCGCATAGCATCACTCCCGGTTGGAGGTAAGGCGAGAACACGCCGTCACGGGGCGCAGCGCACGCAGCCACCGCGCACTGCGACGCACCCTGCCCCCTCGCCGCATGAGCGGCAAGGGGCGCGTGGCACCCCGGCCGACGCAGCGGCGAAAGTCGGCGCGCAGGCGTCCGCCCCGCTCACTCGCCCGGGAGGGCGCGGAGGCGTGCCGGATGGGCGCCACCGATGCCATCATGCGCCGAGCCCGCCCCGCCGCTCGAGGAAGTTGACCACGGCCGGCACGCCCTCGCCACGCCGCAGGTTCGTAAACACGAAGGGTCGCTCGCCGCGCATGCGCCGGGTGTCCTGCTCCATGACC